>JBCFBH010000075.1:0-8421 GCA_038562595.1 Anaerolineaceae bacterium | reverse complement strand
TTGTTTTCCTTCCCAAATATCTGGGCAATATCCGCGGCATCCGCCAGCATCACCGGGGAGTGGTGGCTTGGCACTGTTTTGACGGTAATGGGCAATGCTTCATCGGGGTGCTGGTCTTTCCACAGGCGGTATTCTTCTGTGCCGGGCTCGGGTCCGCGCTCCAGCATCAGCACCGGCATCACCGCCAGGTTGGTGTAGAGTGTCTGCCCGTGCAGCAGTTCCGCCAGTTGGCGCGGCAGGCGTTCCTCGCTCTGCTCGTCGGCAAAGCGCGGATTGGTGGAGCCCAACTGTAAATCGGTGACCAGCCCATAAAAGCGCCAGCCGCCGCTGTCGATGACCACAAAAGAGCCTTCCTGCACCTCCTGCGGAGGGACAGTAAGGCGCACCTGCAGGTTGGCTTCCAGTCCGCCGCCGACCACGTACCCGATAGCATGCGCTTCCGCGCGCGTCATTTCGTCCATTTCCACCTCACTCCAATTCCGCCAGCGCGTTCAACACGTTCATCAAACCTTCATAGTCATCCCGCAGCAGCACAATCAGTTCCTTGCAGGCGCCCGTGTACCAGTCTGCCCGTCCGCCCTGCGCGTGCGCCTGCCTGGCGCGCGCCAGGTGCGCGGTCAGGATTTCTTCCACCGGTTGGTCTTCCAGGCGCAGGATGTGGCGGAAGTAGCCATATCTGCCGGTGCTGGTGAAGCGAACCAGCTCTTCATCATCGCACAGGTAAAGCGCGTCCAAGCTGAGGGGTGGGCGCGGCGGCAGACGGTGGTAAATCCGTCCGCCCTGCCCAAACCCGACGCAGTGCACATTAATTTCGACTGGCAGGTTGCGGTTGTGGCGGTTATCTTCGGTGTATTCGGTTGGAAGGCTGATGCCGGAAACGAGCTGACGCACCAGGCTGTCATCGTTGATGACAATGTTGCCAATCAAACCGTAGATTTCCAGACCGTCCTCCAGGCGCACCTTGCACAAAGCCCCCAGCGCTGGCGCCACCAGGTCCTTGGTGCGGCAGCCAGCCACAAAGCTGTGGTTATCCGCGCGCAGCAGTTTCCCGATTAATATTTTTGTTTCTTCGCTCATTTGTCCCTCATCTTCCCGTCAAGCCTTTATTCCAGTCTTTATTGGAGCGCTTCCCAACCCGCGCGCCTGCCTGCTCCAGCTCGCGCACTAACATGGTTTCCACCTGCTCATGTTCGGGCATGGAAATCACCGCCAGCTCGTGCGCCCGGTGCAGCGCGTATGGATATGGATGGGTATCCAGTATCATGGCTTCGTGGTAAATCACGCTGTGCAGCGTGTCCACCAGCTGCGGATGCGCGCTGACCCAGGCCGGGAATTCCACCCGCGCCAGGTTAGCCTGCCCGGCGCCGGAGACATTCAGGTAAAAGAAATGCACCCTCAGCCTGGATTTGCCCTCTCCTTTTGTGACCGCTTCGAATACCGCCGAGCGTTCGCCCGCGCGGAGCAGGTTTGCCAGCAGTTCCGCGTCGCTGATGCCGCGGATTTCGCGCCTGGCATCGTCATAGGACCCCATTTCCGCGTCCGGCACCTGTAAAACGCTGAGCATCCGGCTGAGAAGCTCGGAGCCCGGTTTGTCAATGTAACCCGCGCTGAGCACGCCCCGGGCTTCCAGGTTGGCATGGATTTTCTCCACATCCTCCTGGAGATGCTCGTGTTCCTTGCGCGTGGTGTTGTTCTCATACACGTCCAGCGGGCCGTCCGTGAGGGTGATGGTTGGCTCATCCTGCGGTATGGCTGCGTCAAGCAGAGCCTTACGTTCCTCCAGGTCCCGGAGAAGCGACACATCCTCCTCGCCAATCAAGCGCCCATCGGGGGTGAACAGGCTTTCGTGCTCCAGCAGCGTGCTGAGCACGTTGATTTCAGGAGCGTGCCCGGAGCCCCGCTGGATTTTTATCAATCCGATATTGAGCACGCAAAACTGCACCGATTTGTGGCGGTTTGGCGCAATCTGAGAGCCGTCCACTGCAATCAGGGTGTACGCCGTCGGCAGCGCGGGCAGCGGACCGCGGGTCAACAGCTTTTCCTGCACTGGTTTGGCGCAGTACAGGCTGCGCATTAAAGCCTCCGCTCTGGCAATTTTTTCGCGCGCAGCTTCCACTTCCAGGGCTGGATTTGAAAACAATTGCCACAGCTTCTCGCGCTGCGCCAACAGCGAATCCTGATAGCCTTTCTCCTTGCTGGCGTACGCGGGCAGGCTCTGCTCAATCTGAGGATAGTTTACAGGCATGGCTCTCTTTCTGAGAGGTTGTGAAAAGAACCCCGTTTTTTATTATATCCAATGCCCGCTACTTTTTATTGCTCTTCCATAAAAATGTTTCGGTTTTCGGGAACATTCCATGCGCTTGCGGCGTCATTATCTCAGCGAAATCTAAGGAGTTAATCATGAAAACCAAAATCTCAACCCTTTCTATTGTCATCTTACTCATCGGAGCCCTGACCTTAACCGGATGCGCCTTATTCCAGAGCCCGCAGCAGGCTGCAGCCTCCACCAACGTACGCACACTCAGCGTCAACGGAACCGGCAAGGTTGTTCTGGTGCCTGATATTGCTTACATCAATATCGGCGTGCACAGCGAAGCCCCGGACGTAAGCTCTTCCCTGAGCAATAACAACGCCCTGGCCACCGCCATCTCCGAAGCCCTCCAGGCGGAAGGCGTGGAGCTGAAGGATATCCAGACTGCGAACTTCAATGTTTACCCGATGCAGCAGTACGATAACATGGGTCAGCCCACCGGCACAGTGTATGTGGTAGACAACACTGTCTATATCACCGTGCGCAACCTGAGCAAGCTCGGTACGCTGCTGGACGTGGCTATCAGATCGGGCGCCAACAATATCTACGGCATCAGCTTTGACATCGCCGACCGCGAAAGCGCACTGGCCAGCGCGCGCGACCTGGCAATCAAAGACGCCCAGAACAAAGCCCTGGCAGTGGCTGGCGTCGCTGGCGTGCAGCTTGGCGAAGTGCAAGCCATCAGCGCCGCGAATTCCAGTTACGTGCAGCCCTACAGCGCGTATGGAATGGGCGGCGGTGGTGCGGCCGGTCTGGAGCCCTCTGTTCCAGTTTCCGCGGGTCAGATTGTCATCACCTACGACGTCAACCTGACGTACGCCATTAAATAAGCCCGCACATCTCACGTGCAAGACCCTGAAAGCAGCCCTTTCAGGGTCTTTTTTTACGTCCGCGCTGTGATAAAATTCCCACAAGATTTCAAAATACCCGGAAGGCGAAGCTCATGAATATTTCCCAGTTAAATGTGCGGGAATATCGTAAGAACCTGTATCCTGTCGAGGATTTCATCATCAAGCGCTGGTCCGCCAGAGCGATGAGCGGAGCAGCTTTGCCCCAGGAAGAGCTTTTGCGCCTGTTCGAAGCCGCGCGTTGGGCGCCTTCTTCGGGAAATTTTCAGGAATGGTACTTTCTTTACGCGCACCGCAATACCGAACAGTTTGACCATTTCTTCTCGCTGCTGGATATCTGGAATCAGGAATGGTGCGTACGCGCCAGCGTGCTTCTGGTCGTGCTCTCCAACAGAATCTCACCCAAAGGCAAGGAAATCAGCACCCATGCCTTCGATACCGGTCTGGCGTTCGAAAACCTGGCATTGCAAGGCGTGGCGATGGGATTGGTGGTGCACCCGTTGGGCGGCTTTGACCGCGACCGGGCCCGCACGGAACTGCGCATCCCGGAGGCTTACAGCTTGCACTGCATGGCTGCCGTGGGCTTTGCCGGAGAAATGAGCGACCTGTCCGAATACAACCAGAACCGCGAATACCCGAACCAGCGCAAAGACCTGAAAGAAACATATCATGAAGGCGGATTTCCGCCTGTTGCAGAATAAAGGAGAAGCTATGCCCATCCACCCCCTGGCAGGTAAACCTGCCCCACTCGAAGCGCTGGTGAATATTCCGCGCCTGATATCCGCCTATTACTCCCTGCACCCCGACCCGCAGAACAGCGCCCAGGCAGTAGTCTTTGGCACCAGTGGTCACCGCGGTTCCTCGCTGAGCGGCAGCTTCAACGAGGACCATGTCCTGGCCATCAGCCAGGCGATTTACGAATACCGCAAGCTGTCCGGCATCAGCGGTCCGCTCTTCATCGGAATGGACACGCACGCTCTTTCCGAGCCGGCACTCTACAGCGCGATAGAGGTGTTCGCGGGCAACGGAATGGAAATCATGATCCACGCGGACATGCGCTACACGCCCACGCCGGTCATTTCCCACGCCATCCTCACTTACAATGCCGGCAGGCAGCGCGACCTGGCGGATGGCGTCGTCATTTCACCTTCCCACAACCCGCCCGATGACGGCGGTTTCAAATACAACCCCCCGAATGGCGGACCCGCGGACACGGACACTACCAGGTGGATACAGAACCGCGCCAACGAAATCATCCGCGGCGGTCTGAAGGATGTGCGCCGGCTCGGGCTTGAAAAAGCGCTCAAAGCGGACACCACTCACCACATCGACCTCATCACCCCCTACGTGAACGACCTGGACAGCGTTGTGAACATGAAAGCCCTGTCCGCCTCCGGCATTCACATCGGCGTGGACCCGCTGGGCGGTTCAGGCTTGGGGTATTGGGAGCCAATCGCCGAACGGTACGCCCTGAACCTTGAAGTCGTCAACAAACGCGTGGACCCCACCTTCTCCTTTATGACCCTGGATAAAGACGGCAAAATCCGCATGGACTGCTCCAGCCCGTACGCCATGGCGAACCTGGTCAACATGAAGGACAGGTTCGATATTGCCTTTGGCAACGACGTGGACTTTGACCGGCACGGTATTGTCACCCCCAGTGTGGGTCTGATGAACCCCAATCACTACCTGGCGGTCGCCATCTGGTACATCTTCCAGCACCGCCCCAATTGGTCGCCCGCGGCAGCCATCGGGAAAACCCTGGTTTCGAGCTCCATTATTGATAAAGTCGCGGTAAAAATCGGGCGGCAGTTGTGCGAGGTGCCGGTGGGATTTAAGTGGTTTGTGCCCGGTTTATTGGATGGCAGCGTTGGCTTTGGCGGCGAAGAGAGCGCGGGAGCTTCGTTCCTGCGTAAAAACGGAGCCACCTGGACCACAGATAAAGACGGGATTATCCTGAACCTGCTCGCGGCGGAGATTCTGGCGGCGACGGGCAAAGACCCCGGACTGCACTATCAATCGCTGGAAGCCGAGCTGGGCAAAAGTTGGTACGCACGCATGGACGCCCCCACCGGAGCGCGCGAAAAAGCCGTTCTGGCGGCTCTCTCCCCCGAAATGGTAAAAGCTGACATGCTCGCGGGTGATCCAATCACCGCCAAGCTCACCAAAGCGCCCTGCAACAGCGCGTCCATTGGCGGCTTAAAGGTAACTACAGATTTTGGTTGGTTCGCCGCGCGCCCCTCGGGTACTGAAGATATTTACAAGATTTACGCGGAAAGCCTGAAAGGCGAGGAACATCTGGCGCGCATCCAGGCGGAAGCGCGTGAGATTGTGGACGCCGCCCTTGCAGCATGAGAGTAGCAATCAATTAAGCAGCCCCGCGCCAAGGCGCGGGGCTTTTTCAACTTTCAGGAAAACAGCTTAGCCAGGTAATAACCAAGCATTACCGCCCAAATCCAGGTGTCCATCCGGTCCAGTATGCCGCCGTGCCCGGGGATCAGGGTGCCGCTGTCTTTCACGCCGGCAATGCGCTTGAGCATGCTGACGAAAATATCCCCGAACGGCGCAAGCGTTCCGATTACCAAGCCCAGGAGCGCGCCTTCCCAGACCGCCAGCTCCGGCATGACGGGCGTCAGGAGCATGCCGAGCAAAGCCCCGAAACCCACCCCAAAGAGTATCCCGCCGGCGTAGCCTTCCCAACTCTTCCGCGGGCTGAGGCGCGGAAAGATTTTATGCCTGCCCAATGGCACTCCGAAGATATACGCTCCCAGGTCCACCAACATCACCAGTCCAAGGCTCAACATCGTCCACCAGGCGCCGTTTGGCAGCGCCCGCAGGGAGAAAAAGTAGCCCCCCAACCAGCCGATATACAAGATTCCAGAAATATGCAGCGCGAAGGTAAGCACAGCCTGCGCGTCCTGCTTATCAAAGCGGTCCAGGCTGAGAATTGCGCAAGCGACCAGGATGACCACCAGCGCCAGGTCCATATAAGCGAAGCCGGTGAAGAGACGCAGAAGCAGCAGCGCCAATATTCCCCCAAGCATAAGCGGGAGCGCGACGAAATACCCCATGGTCTTGAGCAAGCGCCAGTACTCCCACGCGCCAATCCCCAGGGCGGCTAAGATAACCAGCCCATAAACAGCGCCGCCCACATAGGAGACGGCGAGGATTAGCGGCACAAACACCAGAGCGGACTTGAAGCGGGTCCAGAACATTATTTGGAGCTTAATCCTCCGAAGCGGCGGTTTCTGCGGCTGTATTCCCGCAGCATTTCTCTGAAGACGTCCTCATTAAAATCAGGCCAATAAGTAGCGGGGAAGACCCACTCCGCATAAGCGCTTTGCCACATCAGGAAGTTGCTCGTGCGCATCTCGCCGCTGGTGCGGATGATCAGATCCGGGTCGGGGATGCCAGCGGTGAATAAATTCCGGCCGATCAGGGCTTCGGTCACGTTCTCGGGTTTTACGCCTGAGGCAACAATTTTGCGTACCGCGGCGGCAATTTCATCCCTGCCGCCGTAGTTGAACGCCAGCTGAACGGTAATGCGGCGGTTATCTTTTGTAAGGTCAATCGCGTATTTGATTTTCTCTACCAGGGAGGGTCGCAAGCGGTCCAGATGCCCGATGTGCAGGATGCGCACGCCTTCTTTGTGCAGCGGCATCGTTTCGCTGTCGATAAATTCAGCCAGCAAGTCCATAATGCCAAAAACTTCATCGCGCGGACGGTTCCAATTTTCCGTAGAGAATGCGTAAAAGGTGAGATATTTGACCCCGAATTTAATGCCCGCCGTGATGACGCTGTGCAGGTTTTTAATGCCAGCCCGGTGCCCGGCCAGACGCGGCAGCCCCTGGGCTTTGGCCCACCTGCCGTTTCCGTCCATGATCAACCCCACGTGAGTGGGGATCTTGAGGGGTTCTTCCGCTGCTTCCATAGGTTCAGACCTCGAGGATTTCTTTCTCTTTTCGGTCGCCAATTTCTTCAATTTTCTCAATCATCTCAGCGGTAAGTTCGTTCAATTCGTCTTCGGCGCCGGCTAATTCGTCCTCTGAAATGAGCTTTTCTTTCTCGAATTCTTTAAGGTCTTTGATGACATCACGGCGGACATTGCGGACAGCGACTTTGCAATCTTCGAGCCGGTTATGGACAACACGGACTAAATCCCGCCGGCGTTCTTCTGTCAGGGGGGGCAGGTTCAGGCGGATGGATTTACCGTCGTTGTTAGGCGTCAGGCCGAGCTCGGAGGCAAGGATGGCCCGCTCGATATTTTTGAGGGTAGACGCGTCGAATGGACGGATTAGCAGCTGCCTGGATTCAGGCACGCTGATGGTTGCCAGCTGAATCAATGGCAGGGTCGCGCCGTAATATTCCACCGGAAGCTTTTCGATCAGGGCGGGGGATGCTCTGCCAGTGCGGATGCCGGTCAGGTCTTCTTCCAGCACTTCCTCGGCGGCGTGCATCCGCTGCTGCGCTTCTTTAATGAGTTCCTTGATCATATTCGCCTCCTCGTAAATCCTCGAAAGTTAAGGATACCTTAAAAAGAGGAAAAATAATAGTCTGAGGAGGTTTTGTATCAGCAAGGCCCCTCTGAGCCGCAGGCGAAGAATCTTATCGATGGAAAACGACAAGATCCTTCGCTGTCGACCTGTACCCGTCAGGGTATCAGGAGGTCAAAGATCCCGTCTTTGCGAGGGAGCGCCAGCGTCCGCGGCAATCTGCCTTTGAAATAGATTAGGGCGTCGCTTCGCAAGCTCACGAAGACGCCTGATTCGTCTTTGCGAGGGAGCGCCAGCGACCGTGGCAATCTGCCTTTGAAATAGATTAGGGCATCGCTTCGCAAGCTCACGATGACGCCTGATTCGTCTTCGCGAGGGAGCGCCAGCGACCGCGGCAATCTGCCTTTGAAATAGATTAGGGCATCGCTTCGCAAGCTCACGATGACGCCTGATTCGTCTTTGCGAGGGAGCGCCAGCGACCGCGGCAATCTGCCTTTGAAATAGATTAGGGCATCGCTTCGCAAGCTCACGAGGACGCCTGATTCGTCTTTGCGAGGGAGCGCCAGCGACCGCGGCAATCTGCCTGTGAAATAGATTAGGGCATCGCTTTGCAGGCTCACGAGGACGCCTGATTCGTCTTTGCGAGGGAGCGCCAGCGACCGCGGCAATCTGCCTGTGTGCTGGCGGTGAGACAAAGTACCCTTTGGGTATCGCTACGCTGCTTTTGCGATGCCCATTTGCTGTCATTCTGAACGCAGGCGAAGAATCT
>JBCFBH010000114.1:0-1523 GCA_038562595.1 Anaerolineaceae bacterium | reverse complement strand
GACCCACGCCGACCTGCCGCAGGTGGAAGCGCTGGACCGGCTTTCTTTCCACAGTCCCTGGCCTCCGGGCTCTTTTTTGTATGAGCTGCGCCCGGATGCGTCTTCTATCTGCCTGGTGGCGGAGTGCGCCGACGCAGACGCGCCCAGCCGGGTGGTCGGCGATGTGGTTATCTGGCTGGCGGCGGATGAAGCGCAGGTGGCCACGCTGGCAGTTGCGCCGGAATATCGCGGGCGCGGCGTCGCGCGGGCGCTGTTGGCCAATGGGCTGCTCCTGGCCTGGCAGCTTGGCGCGCGCAAATCCGTGCTGGAGGCGCGCGTGAGCAACGATGCCGCGCTGCATCTGTATTACGGCCTGGGATACCATGCGGTGGGTTTGCGCGCTGGATATTATGAGGACACGCACGAAGACGCGCTGCTCCTTACGCTCGAAGAAATAGAACCGGAAGCTTTGCAAAAGCTGATAAATCCCGCGAAATGCGATTTTTAAGCGGGTAATGGAGTAAAATTCTATTTTGGAGACCCATCCATGCCAGCAGAAGAAAGCTTACAAACCATCCGCGCCCAGGTGCAGCAGTGCCGGGCCTGCCCCTTATACGCGGGCCGCACGCGCGCCGTCCCGGGGGAAGGCCCCGCCGGCAGCGAGGTGATGTTTATCGGCGAAGGCCCCGGCTACCACGAAGACCAGCAAGGGCAGCCTTTCGTCGGGCAGGCGGGCAGGTTCCTGGACGAGCTGCTGGCGTGCGCAGGTCTGAAGCGCGCGGAGGTGTTCATCACGAACGTGGTCAAGTGCCGCCCGCCCAGCAACCGCGACCCGGAGCCCGATGAGTTGAAGTCCTGCGACCAGTACCTGGACGCCCAGATAGAAGCCATCAACCCGCGCGTGATTGTGACGCTGGGGCGCTTTTCCATGGCAAAGTTTGTGGCGGGCGGTCGAATCAGCCAGATTCACGGGCGCCCGCACAAGGTGGATGGACGCGTGGTGGTCACCATGTACCATCCCGCCGCCGCGCTGCACCAACCCGCCCTGAAGACAACCCTGATGGAAGATTTTGAACATCTGAAGCAGTTCCTGCAGCAGACCGAAACTCCCCCCGCGGCGCCGCCAGAAGCGCCAGATCAAGCTCCAGCGGAGCAATTGAGCCTCTTTTAGACTACCAAACTTCAGAAACCAGGTGAAATATGGTTAAAGATGAAATCATGGAATTGATTAACAAACGCAGAGCCAATATCGCTATCATTGGCCTGGGATATGTAGGCTTGCCGCTGGCAATCACCTTTGCCAACGCCGGCTTCAACGTGACCGGCATTGACCCCATCCAGGAAAAGGTGGACAGCATCAACCGCGGCGAAAGCTACATCCTGGACGTGAGCAACGCCCAGGTGCGCAAGCACCTGGAAGCCGGGCGGCTGCGCGCCACCACCGATTACAGCATCCTGACTGAGATTGACGCGGTGTCCATTTGCGTGCCCACCCCCCTGCGCAAAACAGGCGACCCCGACCTGTCGTTCATCGCCAGCGCCAG
>JBCFBH010000074.1:6140-8464 GCA_038562595.1 Anaerolineaceae bacterium | reverse complement strand
TGAATGGCAAACCTACTGCTGTGATCGATTAGGACATTTCTATTTAGCCAGCATTAGGACATTCCTATTTAGCCTTGACAAGACTATACCAATCCGTTTTACGGTGGGAACAAGCAGCGAAAACCGAGCGGGATCTTCGGTCAGTGTGATCGCGCGGTCAGGTGTCCATGCACGAAATAAGCAATCCCGTGGTTTCTCAACCAAACTACCCAGGCGGATAGCCTGCGCAGCGTTTGCTCCTCCTTCTCAGGCCACCTTAATGCGTATGCTGATGATGCATATCCGGGAGATGGTCGTGCTTGTGTTCCAGGGCTTCGTGGCTGTGCGCGTGGCTGTGCTCCCCCTCCGGCATGGGGTCGTGGGAATGCGCGTGGTGCCCATCCAAATGGTTATGCGGATGCGTGTGCGTTTCGGCTGGATGAACATGCAGATGGATATGTTTCTCGCTAATCGTGAAATAGGTCCCCAGCAGCATCACCGCGAGCGCGGTCAGGAAGAGCGGGGAAGGCGGCGTGCGGAATATCAGGAAGGAGAGCGCGACGCCAAAAAAGGGCGCGGCGGCATAAAAAGCGCTGGTTCTGGCTGCCCCAAGCTGGCGTTGAGCGCTGATATAAAAGAAGATGCTCAGCCCATACGCCACAAAACCCAGTGCCAGCGCCCCCAGCACACCCAGCAGTTGCCAATGGATCTGGCCGAGCAAAACCGCTATTATCATAGCTCCAGCGCCCGACCCAAAGCCTTTGATCACAACCACTTGCAAAGGATCCTTGACCGAGAGTTTACGCGTAAGGTTGTTTTCCAACCCCCAACAGACGCTGGCTGCCAGGACCAGAAGCGAACCCGTGGAGAACTGCAAGCTGCCTGCGTCCTGAACGGTCAGCAGAATGCTTGCGACGGTGATCAGGATTATCGCGATCCAAAATCGGCGGGAGATGAATTCGCCAAACCAGAGCAGAGCTATCAGCGTCGTCGCGACAATCTCAAAATTGTTCAACAGGGAAGCATTGGCCGGGCTTGTACGCGCCAGGCCGGTCATCAACAGCAATGGCGCGGCAATATCGAGAAGAATCATGCCGATAACATAAGGACGATCCGAACGGCCAAGCGAACTTTCTCTTGTTTGGTTGTTTTGTGTTCCTCTGAGCAAGCCGAGGAGAAACATACCCAGCCCGGCCCCGAGATAGAGCAAAGCAGCCAGCATGGCCGGGGGAAGCTCCGCCAGCAAAAGCTTCGAGAGCGGCGCGCTGAGGGCGTAGAGCGCGGCTGCGAGTAAGGCGAAAAGGACTGAGCGGGAATATGTTTTCTGCATGCTGTTCTAATCATCCATTTTAATGAGGGAACATGCCGCCATGCTCCGCCGCTGTATCTGTTGCTTGTTGCCAAGGCATCGGCGGGGCTTTGCCTGCTTGGCGCAGCTGCTGCCATCTTCCCAAAGCTTAAGTATAATTGCATTATTACCCAAAGGAGCCGGCAGTTCTGCAGGCCGGGAAGGATTTCTGAGGCTGCCTTCCCGCCGCGCAGGAATTATCTGGTGAAAGGTTTTGGGCTCCTGCCAACTTCATCATCCGATATCCAATGAATGTGCCCCTCAAGAATTCTACTTTCGCGCTGTTTGTGTCCATCATGAGTCTGCTGCTGGCGGCTTCCCTGGCTGGCTGCTACCCTTTGAAAGCTCAGGACAATTCCGGAACGAGCGGCATACTGCAGGGCTTTACCGCTGCGCTGGCCGGCAAAGACACCCACGGCACAGTCGCGTGCGTGCAGTACGAGGGCAGGCAGGCGGATTTGGAAGGCTTGCTTCTGCAGGCGACCCTCAGCCGCGCGGGGGAAACAATTGAAGCTGGTATCCCGGCGGAAAACCTGGCAGGCGATACCTGCTTTGAATTGACGGACGCGAAGTACATTTCCGTCAGCAGCGATCTGGAAGGCGGCGCGCTCTTCATTCCCTCAGAGCCACTGACCCTCACCATCGACGCCCTATTGCCCGACGGCCAATCTGTCCAAAACGGCAGCCAGACGCTGGCGCTGGGGCCGTATGTTCAGTTCCCCTTTCTGCGCTGGATTTTCCCTGAGGAGGTACAGCCTGCTTGCATCGCGGACGGGCATACACGCAATGGTGTTTTTTATCCCGCCTGGGATATTATCCCCCAGCCTTCAGACAGCTACCCAACGCTGGTGGGGACGCCGCTCTTAGCGCCGGTTGACGGAACGGCATACGTCTGGCTGCTCCCGAATGAGGACCCCTCCCAGCGCTTCGACACGGTTAACGCGCTCCTGCTCTACTCGCAGGATACCGGCTTTGTCGTCGACCTGACGCACGCAGC
>JBCFBH010000074.1:0-6130 GCA_038562595.1 Anaerolineaceae bacterium | reverse complement strand
GAATGGGCAGACGGTCTCCGCGGGCTCGCAAGTTGGCGTGATTGGACCTAAGGACCACGCCTCAAGCATCCCGCATACTCACCTGCAGGTATTCATCCCACCCGAAGTGCCCACAGGCAAGGCGGAGGACAACCAGGCTCTGTATGCGGCTTCCACGTCCCTCAACACGGCAAATATGGACGCGATCAAACAAGGGTTCTTTCTCGACCCGGCCTTGAATGCAACGCTGCTCTCGCTGGCAAGCCAATTCCTGCGCTGTGAGGACTATCCCTGGGGTGAACTGGTCGTTCCCCAGCAGTTGGCGCTGAGTGTGGATGGGAAAAGGGAGGACTGGGCTGCTTACCAGCCTGCCTTGAGCGATAAGAGCGGGGATTCTGCCGCCGGGGAGAGCCTGGATTTGCGCGCGCTCTACACCGCGGTTGATGATAACTACCTGTACCTACTGCTCGAAGCTGGTCCAGAACCAGAAGAGAAATGGGCGTTCGACTTTTTCATCGATTTCAACACGAAAAACACGTGCGGATCCAGCGAGCGTTCGCTAAAGATTTGGTCGGACCAGCCGGATGCTTTTACGGTGGGGAGCGTGGATAACTGCCCCGATTCAGGCGCGCAGACCTATCCGGCGCTGTTTGCCTGGGGGGAAGCATTGGAACTGCGCGTACCGCTTGTCTATCTGAATAATCCGGTTGAGATGCGCGCGCTTTCGGTGAAGGGCATTCTGGTGGATGAGCAGGGCGGATTCAGCTACCCGGACTATATGCGTTGACATCGTGAGACCGCTTGTAGGGGGCGCTTATTAACTGCCGAATTGATAGGACCGGCGGTGATAGCTTGAGACCACACGCCATCCTTCAATCGAGCCAAGTTTATTTTTTGAAATTCCCAACCTGGTAAACCTGCCCAAACAGTCCCAACGGTCCGCGCAGCGGAGTGATTTGTCCCTCTCCAAATGCCCTCTCCGCCGCCTGCCGGACGTCTTCTTCCGTGGAAAAATGATGGGTACGGATATCCGTCCCGAGCAGCCTGAACAGGAACACCATCAACGGACGTTCCACGGGCACGCCGTAGACCAACTGCCCGCCGGGCTTGAGTACGCGCAGTATCTCCGAGAAGGCTTTGGTCTGGTCTGCCGGCTGCAAGTGTTCGAGGATGCTGATGAGCAAAACCGCGTCAAATTGGTTGTCCGCGTAGGGCATGTCCAGCACGCTGCCGTTCCGCAGGTCTGTGCCAATCCCCATGCCGGAAAACATCTCCGCGATGGGCGCGACTTCCGCGGTCAGGTCCAGGCCGTGGATGTGCTGGTATATCTCTTTCAGGTTTAGGAAGCTGACGCCGGAGCCAAATCCGATTTCCAGCACGGAATCCCCGCCTTCCATCTGCTCCAGGCACAGTTCAATCCGGCGCTGGTACAAGCTGCCGATGACCGGCAGCCTGTAAAAGCGGATAGGGTCCTTGCGGTCCACGCCGATGTATCGGTAGAGGGGAAGCAGTTTGAGGCGGATTGGCTTTTTTTGGTTTTCAGGCATTCCAGAGCTCCAAATTCGGCCTGCCAGGCGGGCGCGCCGATTTATCCGAATGATTCTACCCCGAAATTCCGTCGCGAAAATCCGCGGCGGTATGGAGCGCGTTAATTGCTGTGCTTCCGGATTGCCTATGCACACAAAGAGTGGCGGGTGGATTTTTCCGCTATAATTCAGGCTCGACAAATGAACAGTAAAAAGGACGATTATGTGCGGAATTTTCGGCATTGTGACGCAAAGTGAGCAAAACCTGGGGCCAACCCTGGTGGAGGCAGCCCGCCGGCTGACCTACCGCGGCTACGATTCGGTCGGCGCAGCGGTGATTAGCGGCAGCCGGATTGACCTGCGCAAGGATAAGGGCCGCGTGGATGAAGTGGCCGAAAAGTACCGTTTTGCGGAAATGACAGGTCAGCGCGGCATCACCCAACTGCGCTGGGCAACCTTTGGCGTGCCTTCCCAGGTGAACGCCCAACCTCATCTCGATTCGGATGGCGACCTGGTTGGGGCGCACAACGGCAACGTGGTGAACAATGTGGAACTCCGCCAGGAATTCACCGCCGAAGGCATGACCGTGCGCTCCCAAAACGACGGCGAGTCCTGCGTGCACGCGGTGGAACGCTACATCAACCGCGGCTACGGCTTCGTGGATGCCATTCGCGCGGCGTATGCCGACCTGCAAGGCGATTACGCCTTCGTCATCGGGCGCGTCAACGACGATAAGCTCTACGCCATCAAGAAGGGCTCCGGGCTGGTGGTTGGCATCGGGGAGAGTTTCACCTGTGTATCCTCTGACCTGCCCTCAATTTTGCCGCTCACCCGCAAAGTGCTGCGCCTGAATGACGGCGACGTGGTTTGCCTGCGTTGGGATGGGGTCGACCTGTATTCCGTCACGGATGGGAGCCTCATCGCGCGGGGGCCGGAAATAATCACCGAGGAAATGTCCGCGGTGCAAAAAGGCGTATACGCGCACTTTATGCTCAAGGAAATTCACGAGCAGCCGCAGGTCGCCCGCGAGCTGCTGCACCTGCTGAACCGCCACGAGGACCTGGAACGCGTGCTGGAAGCTATACGCGGGGCGCGCAACCTTTACCTGATTGGCTGCGGCACCAGTTACCACGCATGCCTGGCAGGCTCGGTTTACTTTGCCCGTTTGGCTGGCAGGGCGGCGGTGCCGGTGCTCGCGCCGCAATTCATTCCGCAGTACGCCCCGACGGTCGGTCCACAGGACGTGGGCATTTTCGTAAGCCAGTCCGGGGAGACAAAGGACGTCTTGAACGCGCTGGAATACGCCCAGAAGCGGGGAATGACCTGCTTCAGCGTGGCGAATGTGATTGGCTCCACGCTAACCAAAGCCACGTCGGCCTGGCTGCCGCTCACCTGTGGGTACGAAATCAGCGTTCCTGCCACCAAAACCTTCACCAACCAGGTTATCACCTTCCTGTACCTCGCGACCATGCTGTGGGGCGGCGGGGCGGAATCCCTGGACGGGCTGCCGGAGCTGATGGAAAAGACTATCCGCTGGACTGACCCCCAGGTGCGGGCGCTGGCTGAGGATATCAACGGCTGGAACGACCTGTACAGCCTGGGCTACGGCAGTACGTACGCGATGGCGCTGGAAGGCGCCCTGAAACTGAAGGAAATTACTTACGCCCACTGCGAAGGGATGCTCAGTACCGAATTCAAACATGGGCCGTTATCCGCGATTACGGACAGGTTCCCGGTGCTCTTCGCGGTCGGACCGGAGGACGTCCCCTTGATCGTGAGCGGGATAAATGAGGTCACTTGTCGGGGCGGGCGGGCAATTGCGATTGGCGAGGAAGACAGCCGGCTGAACGCCAATGCCAGCGATGTGATCACCATTCCGCCCTCGAATCCGCTCTTCGCGCCGCTCCTGGCGGTCATTCCGCTGCAGCTGCTTTCGTACTACATGGCTGTCGGACGGGGTTACGACCCGGACTTCCCGCGCAACCTCAGCAAGACCCTGACCGTGGATTAGGGCAAGCTTATCGCCCAGGGATGGCGGGGTTCAGTCCCTGGCGCTCTGGAATGTCTTTGCCTGGCTGCCAAAATGATGGAATACCGTGCCGTCGGGCATGGTAATGGTGCTGTTTTTCCCGTCGCGGGTGATTTCCAAACCCTGGTAACGCAGGGTAAGCGGCCACGCAAAGGGGTACTCGCCGGTAATCTGAACTTTGTCCGGCGCCAGAACGCGAACGCCAGCTAAATCAAGGAAAGCCTGCAAAGGAATGAGACCGGCGGCCGCGCCGCGCCTGCCCGCTGGCTGGTTATCCGCGCTTCGCCAGGCTTCAAATTGAGCATGCTCTTTCTTTAATACGCCTGCCGCGCCGCGCAGAAGATTGGTAAACAGCGCGCAGGCTTGTTCTTTCGCGCCAATCTGGATGAGATGCTCCAGAACCAGCGTGTTCCAGGCGGGGTTGACCAGCTGCAGAGCATGTTCCCCGGCAGGCTCGGCGATGATTTCCGGCAGCCCATACGGGTATGCTTGGAATGCGTTTTCATCCTCATTTTGCTCATCGGGTTGGCTATTTTCAGGATAGACGGTGGGCGGCCAACCCAAATACCAGCCCACATCCCGAAGCGTTAGGTCTGCAGCGTAGAGCTGGGTCCAGGTCTTCTCATCCAGGTCCGGCGCGCGAACGCTATCCAGCCGGGCGAAGACCTGATTACTGGTGAGAGCCAGGCTGTCCGCCAGACGCAATATTTCACCGGCTTCAATCCGTTCCTCCAGCTGCATCCCGTCGGGGCCGCTTCCGAGCAAGCTCAAAAAGCCCGGTTTATTAGTGAACGCGCTCAGGATCAGTTTGAGGTTCACACGCGAGGGCGGTTCAAACACCAGCTCCCGGGGGATATCCGCGAAAGCCCCTTCAAAAAAAAGCTTGTGCGGGGTGGAAAGGTGGGTGTCGCGGTCCCAGGTGGAAGCCTCTGGCAGTTCCCCACGAATCTGCTCCAGGCGCGCGCTCAGTTTCTGCTTGAGGGCGCTGGTCTGCGCGCTTGTCTCCTCATCCTCCAGCACGCGCGCTATTTGTTCCAGGGCGTCCAGTTCCCGTGCCAGAAGACAGCCCAGACCGAGGTTCTCTACCGACGTAACCCAGGTGAAATGCCCGTGCGTGTTGAGAAAATTAAAGCTGGGGTGGTTGTGCCAGCCAGTCTGCGAAAAAGTCAGCCATTCAGGCAGCCCGTCCTGGTCCAGGTCGTGCTCCTGATTGAACCAAGCCAGGGTGTATTGGCGCAGCCGGGCGTAGACAGAAGAGAGAAAGCTCCGGTCACCGGTTTGTAGGAAGATACTGAGGGCGTTGGCGCACAGGCAAGGGAACGGCAGCACTTCGCGCGCATTCACCGGCAGTCTTGAGCAGTCCGGGAGGGTGACCAATTTGTAGGAGAAGAGCTTCGCGGCAGTTTGAGCCTGGATTGGCAGCAGCGCCTGGGATAGCTGGTACAGCGATAAGGCTTCAAAAGGCGGCTGAAGCAGCGCCGACGGGTCTTTCCGGTCAGCGCGCTGCGCGTAGCTATTGTCGGGGCTGCGGGAGTCGAGATACAGCAGCGCTTCTGGTTTTCCTTCGGTGCGCGCCAGCAGTTGAAACGCTTTGTTCTGCGCAGAGAGAATAACCGCGTCCCAATCGGCGTATGGGGTGCTCACGCGCAGCAGGTCCGCCTGTTGAAGTATCGAGAGACGCGCCATCTGTGCGTCCCAGTTTTCTGGGTAAGCCTGGAAAAGCTTTTTTTCCAAAAGGGTTTTGTCAAAACCCGCGCAGCAGCGCAGGAGCACAGCGAACGACTCCCCGGGGGCCAGATCCGCGCCGCGCTGCAGGGCAGGATATGGGCTGGTAACTGCCTGCGCAGGTTCCGCGTGGGCGACGGCCACACAAAAGCTGCCGCTGCTGCCCAGGAGGTAGGCCTGGTAATTACGGGCGGTCGGGTTCATCCCAAGGCTGCCCTCCCGCGGGCAGAGGTCTGCCGCGGATTGGATGCCCAGGTTCTGTGCCGCTGTTCCGGTGTTGGTCAGCGTAAAGCGCATGAGCAGGCTGTCGCTCTCGGCAGCCCAGAATTCAACCCGCGCCTGCACGCCTTCAGCCGGGGAACAGGTCAGGTTGACGTAATTGGAGCTGATGGCATCCACGCGCGGTGGGGAGAGGTACGCGTTGATTTCTGAAATCGTTTTATTGTTTACCAAAAAAACCGGAAAAATACGGAAGCGTTCCACCAGCAGACCAAAACTTGTTTCCAGCGCAATGGGTCCATTGGGGTTCAGACTGAGCTGCCAGACCGCGTCCAGCTGCGGGTTCAGCGCGCCAAAGCGCTGGTCGGCTGCCAACGTGAGCAGGATGGGATCTGAATTAAAAAAAGGACCTGAACTCATGCGCCTAATTTTAGCACTACCCAGGCATACTCCGGAGCGTGAGCTCGGAAGTGTGAAAAATAAAGCTGTCAATTACCCCGGGCAGCGGGGGAACATATAAGGGTCTGCCGACGTTAAAGAGGAAATAGCCTTTATGCTACAATAGCGCCATGAAAGATGACCCGATGACGAATAATAACGCTGACCCGGAAGCATCCGGGCATGACGATTTTGGCGAGCTTAATTCCTTTCA
>JBCFBH010000073.1:0-8567 GCA_038562595.1 Anaerolineaceae bacterium | reverse complement strand
ACCGGAGCTCACTGCCTGAATTCCTGGGGACAATACCTGTGTCACTCTGAGCGAAGCGATGAATCCGACGAGATAGAAGGCACAAGATCCTTCGCTTCCGCTCAGGAGGACCGAGAACTCGTCGTTGCGAGGGAGCGCAGCGACCGTGGCAATCTGCCTTTTCACCAACCGGAGCTCTCTGCCTGAATTCCTGGGGACAATACCTGTGTCACTCTGAGCGAAGCGATGAATCCGACGAGATAGAGGCACAAGACCCTCGCTTCTGCTCAGGATGACTGAGAACTCGTCGTTGCGAGGGAGCGCAGCGACCGTGGCAATCTGGCTTTTCACCAACCGGAGCTCACTGCCTGAATTCCTGGGGACAATACCTGTGTCACTCTGAGCGAAGCGATGAATCCATTGACATGGAGAGGCAAGTTCCTTCGCTTCCGCTCAGGAGGACAAACACCAGATTCGGGATTACGCTGGATTTCTGACTAACCCAAAAAGGAGTTGTTCACAATTTCATACTCCACGCTGCTGGCCGGACCGTGACCCGGGAGCAGCGCCGTGTTTTCCGGCAGCGTGAAAACCTGCGCGCGGATCGCCGTGATCAGCGTGGGGAAATCGCCGCCAGCCAAATCCGTCCTGCCGATGCTCCCCCGGAAAATCGCATCCCCCACGAACGCGGCGCCCACCTTCGCGCAGTAGAAAATCACCGAACCTGGGCTGTGACCCGGCACTTCCCGCACTTCAACGACGGGTTCACCCCTCTGCGGGTCCAGTGAAAGCCGCTGCCCCTGAAAAAAACGGATATCCACATCCGGTAAGGAAGCCGGTTGATAACCAAAATTGACCTTTCCCCCATGGGCCAGCGCCCAGGCTTGCGCCTCCGGGTGCATCCCCACCAAAGGCGCCGGCGAAACCATCTCCCGCAAACCCGCCGCGCCCTGAATATGGTCAAAATGCCCGTGTGTCAGCCAGATTTGGCGCAAATTCCAACCGCGCCGCCGGATTTGCTCCGCTTGCCGCTCGGGCTCAAAAGACGGGTCAATGAGCACCGCAGCCTTGCTTTCTTCATCCGCGAGAATATACACATTGTTTTGCAGCGGCCCTAGCACCATGCGCACAATCGCAAGAGACATCAACGCCCCTCCCTGCTCATCCGGTCGATGACTGCCCGGGCGGTTCGCCTGCCCGCGCCGCGCGACCACACGGTGAGTACCAGGCAAATGCCGAGCACCCCCATGCTTACCATGAAGACCATTTCAGGATTCCGGTCGTACAGCAGTCCAGCCAATATTGGCGTCAGGATCAGCGCCAGGTTGTTAATCGTCTCTACGAAGCCAAATGCCAGCCCCACCTGGTTCCTGCCCACCAGCGGCTGGACAAACGCGATGCTTAAGGTGCGTGAAAGCCGATACCCACCCATCAGGAAATAAGCCAGCCCAAAATACCCCATGCCGCTGCCCTTCCAGAGCAGCAAACTAACTGCCAGCAAAGCGACCTCGCCTGCCAGAAAAGCCGTCAGGGCCGGCAAGTGCCCCAACGCGAGCGCGAAGACCGCGTTGCCCAGATTTTGCAGTGAGCCGAGCTGTCCGATGGAAGCCAGGCTCAGTCCGCGTTCATTCTGCAAAAAGTTGGCTGCCAGCGGTATGGGCAGGTACATGGAAAACATAATCATCAAAATCAGACCCAGGGACATCAAAAAACGCGGGTTGCGCAGCAGACCGGGCTGTGAGTCCTCCTCGCTGTGCGTCTCCACCGGCTGCTCGCGAATAAATAAAATGACGATTGTGGAGACCAGGAACAAGGCTGCTGCCAACCAATATACTTGCCGCAGGCCAAAACGCTCCCCAATCGCGCCGCCAACCAACGGACCGATAATCGCCCCGATGCTGAAGGCCGCGGATGTAAAGGTCACAGCCCGCCCCACTGACCAATCTCCCCGCGCGTGGGAAATATAACTGTTCATCGGCGCCAGGACGGCGGAAGTGAGCCCGTAAAGCAGCAGCCCCACCACAAAACCGTTGAGGTTTCTGGCTGAAGCCATCACCAGCGCGGAAATCACGCCCATAATCCAGGTGAACAACATCACCGGTCGCCTGCCAAGGCGGTCCGCCAGGTAACCCGCCGGGATTTGGGAGAGGGTCATCCCCACGGCATTAATGCCAAGCACTGTGCCAATCACAATAGGGTCAGCGCCAAGCCTCTGGATATAGAGCGGCTGAAAGATGTAGAACAGCCCCTCACCCATTCCCCAGATGAGTAAGGAAAACGCTACCAGGTAGAGGTCGCGGCGCTCTTTCACCTTAATCGCGCAAGTTTTCAAAAGGGAGCACGTCGCGCGGCAGGTCCGTAAGGCTGTACGCCCCTTCAGCGCTGATTACCATATCATCCTCAATGCGCACGCCGCCCAAGCCCGGCAAATAAATCCCGGGTTCCACTGTGAAAACCATCCCCGGCTCCAATATTTGGCTGTTATCGTCCCGGATATAGGGCGCTTCGTGTGCTTCCATGCCGAGCCCGTGCCCGGTGCGGTGCGTGAAGTACTCCCCGAAGCCCGCGGTCGTGATGACCCCGCGCGCAGCGATATCCACCGCGCTGGCGGGCAGGCCCGGGCGGGCAGCCGCGCGGCCGGCAGCATTGGCATCCCGCACGATGGGGCCGATGCGTTCCAACCCCGGGTCCACTTTACCCACCGTGAAGGTACGGGTGATATCAGAAAAGTAGCCGTCCAGGCTGGCGCCCCAATCAAACAGAAGCAGGTCGCCTTCGCGCAGTTCGCGCTCGCCCGGAACCGCATGCGGGTTGGCGCTGTTTTCCCCGGAGCTGACAATCGGTTGGAAAGGCAGTTCGATATCCGAGCCAGCGCGGAATAGCGCGATAACCAATTCAGCCGCTATCTGTTTTTCGGTCTGCCCCGGCCGCACTGTTTTAAGCGTCTCCAGCAGAGCTTGCTGGGCAATTTGGGCAGCCTGCTGCATTTTTTCCAGCTCGTTTTGGTCTTTGCGCAGTCGCAGGTTTTCAAAAACAGCGCTGCCATCCACAAGAGCGCATTCCGGCGCGGCAGTTTGCAGAAAACTTAATTCCAGGTAGCGCATGCCCCTCGGTTCCACTCCAAGGCGTCCATTCCGCAGCCCAAGCTCCCGAAAGGCAGCCGAGAACGCTGCCTGCCAGGTGGCGGGGTTATCCGCATAAAGCCAGGGTTTCAGCGCCATGCGCGCGCCGCCCAATTTCAACTGCTCCAGCTGCGGGAGCACCAGCGCGGCCGCGCCGGATTGCGCTACCAGCAGCATAGTCGGGCGCTCCATCAGGTGCAGGCGCATGCCGGTCAGGTAGCTAAAGGTCGCACCGGGATTTATCGCAACTGCGTCCAGGTTTTGCTGCCGCATCAATTCAAGTAATCGCGAAAGTCTGTCTGCCATCTGCTGCTCCAGGAAGATATTGGAGATGATTATAATGCAGCCCGCCCCCGGCAGCCCGCAGCCTGGCTCCCGGAGGGGATTTGCACAAAGTTTAGGTTGACGTGTGTTTTACGACAGATATAATCAGCGTATGAATTATTCTTACAGCAAGTCTTTGTATTTTCTCACGCAATTTGCGTGCATGTGTCTGGGGCGGGGTAGCTAAACCGCCTCGTCTCTCGCGATTTTTCACAGCCAGTAGAGAGCAGGGCGGCCCTCCCCCGCTGATATCTGCTCACGGTGATGCCCGGCATCCCGCCAAGCTGGCTGTTTTTATTTAACCATGATTTGGAGACCTGCAATGACTATTTATCAAAACCTTACCCAACTTACCGGCCGCACCCCCCTTGTGCGTCTGAACCGTCTCGTCCCGGCTGGAGGGGCGGATGTGCTTGCCAAACTGGAATTCTTCAACCCCACCCACAGCGTCAAAGACCGCATCGCCGTGGCGATGGTGGACTCCGCTGAAAAACAAGGGCTGCTCTCCCCGGAATCCATCGTCCTGGAAGCGACCTCCGGCAATACCGGCATCGGGTTGGCTTTCACCGCCTCCGCGCGCGGCTACAAGAGCGCCATCGTCATGCCCGACACCGTCAGCATGGAACGCAAACTGCTCCTGCGCGCCCTCGGAGCTGAATTATTCCTGACCCCCGGCGCGGAAGGCATGGCAGGCGCCATGGAAACGGCCCTAAAGCTGCGTGAACAGGACAAGCGTTACTGGCTGGCGGACCAATTCAACAATCCCGCCAACGTGGATGTGCACCGGCGCACCACCGCGGAGGAAATTTGGCGCGATACTGAAGGCAAGGTCGATATCCTGGTAGCTGGCGTCGGCACAGGCGGCACCATCACTGGCGCGGGGAGCAAATTGCGCGAATACAATCCCGCGCTGCGTATCATCGCGGTGGAACCGGCCGCCTCGCCGGTGCTATCCGGCGGCAAAAAAGGGCCGCATCCCCTGCAGGGCATCGGCGCGGGCTTTATCCCCTCCATCCTGGACGTGCGCCTGCTGGATGAAATTATCCAGGTGGAGGCGGGAGACGCTTTCGATACCGCCCGGAAAATGGCGACCGTGGAAGGCATCCCGGTCGGCATCTCCTCCGGAGCGGCAGTGTGGGCGGCGCTGCTGGCTGCGTCCAGAGCCGAAAACGCGGGCAAACGCATCGTGGTGATGATTCCCAGCTTTGCCGAGCGCTACCTGAGCACCAATTTGTTCGCGTCAATCCGGGAGGAACTGAATGCAGAAGGCTGATCCAATCATCCTGACGCCTTCCGGCGTGCCGCAAGCGCGAAGCGAGGAAACGATGGGCTTGTTCAAACTGATGACTGAAGACATCAACACCGCTCTGGAACGCGACCCGGCCGCGCGCTCGCGCTGGGTCGTGCTCGCCACCTATGCCGGCGTGCACGCGGTTTGGGCGCACCGGGTTTCACATTGGCTGTGGGAGCGCAAGCGCTATTGGCTGGCAAGGGCAAACTCGCAGCTATCACGCTTCTTCACCGGAATTGAAATTCATCCGGCAGCCAAAATTGGCCGGCGCTTCTTTATCGACCACGGCATGGGCGTTGTCATCGGTGAGACGGCGGAAATCGGCACGGATGTCACGATTTACCACGGGGTAACCCTGGGCGGGGTAAGCCTGGAGAAGGTCAAGCGCCACCCAACAATTGAAGACAGCGTGGTTATCGGCGCAGGCGCGAAAGTGTTGGGGAATATCATAGTGGGGGCGCACAGCCGCATTGGAGCCAACGCCGTGGTGGTCAAGCCTGTCCCGCCGCACTCTGTGGTGGTAGGCGTTCCAGGCCAAGTCATCCGCCGCGCGCACGAAGGCATCGAGCCGCCAATCGACTTGAAACACACCGACCTCCCCGACGCGATAGCGGACGGCATTGAGGACATGAACGCGCGCCTGGCTGCCCTGGAAGAAAAGCTGAACGTGCACAGCCATCCCAAGGCTCCTTACTATCAGAAAAAAGAAGGCGTCTGGGAGTTTACTGAAACGGACGATTTTACAATTTGAGATTAACCAACACGCCCGGCTTTCCGCCGGGTCGTGTTTTTCTAATCCTCACGTTCGCGAAACAGAAGGATTTCCCGCAGGATAGCTGCCAAAACAACCAGCGCCAGGACGCCTCCGGTAATCACAATGCTATCCACTCGTACTACCGGCGGGGAACTTACCACCGCCGTAGAGGTCAGCTGCGCTGCGGCAGGCGTGCTTTCAGCCTCGCCGGGGACGGTCGCAGTGGGCGTGGGGGTGGCGGGAAGGTTGAAGCCCGGCAGGGCGATGACCGCAATGACCAACCCAATGACGACAGCCATGAGGAGCAGAAGTAATACCACCTGGTTGGCGCGCCCCGGTGGAAGTTTGGGGGGTAAATTCGGGGTCATTTTAAACTCTCCACGGCCTGCTTTGCGGCTTCTTCCGGGCTGATATTATCGCGCAAAACTGCGAGCACCGCGCTGCGCAGCGCAGGTGAAATGCTCGTCAGGACGTCATTCCCGGGGATAAAACGCGCGCTCAGGGGTTGCTGCAGCAGAGAGGCACGCAACGTTGTGTCTTGCCAGCTCTCCAGCGCGGAAGGTCGTGTGGGAACGCGTCCAAAAGCTTCGCTCCAGCTGCCTAAAAAGCCTGGTTCCACCAGGTATTCAGCCAGCCTGATGGCCAAAGCTTGCCGGCCCGGGTCCGCGGAGCTCAGCGCCCAGACCCAGCCGCTGCTGAGGGTAAAACCGGTGTCCAGCAGCGTTGGCAGCGTCTCGGGGTCTTCCGTTCCCTGCGCGTACAGCGCCAGGAGCAGGCTCAGCGGCGCGGCGGTGCTGTTGGCGCTGCCGTTCAAAAAGCTCTCCCAGGACTGCTGGAAAGTCTGCCATTGGGTCACATCCTCGCGGATGCTTCCGAACTGGCGTCCTTCTGCCAGCAAGGAGAGCATTTTCACCAGCGCTTCCTCGTCCAAGCCCGGCCGCTGTGGAGTGCCTGAGACGGAGCCGCCCAAGGCCATATACAGCGTGAGCGGTACCAGCGCCTGAGCTTCGTCTGCTGGAAAAGTAAAAAGGCTGCCCGGTGCAGCAACAGCCTGCCAATCCGCCGGCAGCGCGGGCTCAGCACCCGCCTTGGCAATCAAGGATAGCGGGTCGCCTACAAAGGGAATGCCGTAAACAACCCCTTGAATCAAGCTCATTTCATGGGCATAGGGGAACCAGTCCTCATCGTCCACGATGCTTGTGAGCGGGTCCAGCGGCATCACCAGTGATTTCAGCGCGGCTGTCTCCAGGTCGCGGCGGGGGAGCAAAATCAGGTCGGGAAGCGCTTGCGGGGCGGCGGAACTGGCAGCGGTGAGCGAATCCAGCAAGCCAGCAGAGCCTGAGAGGCTCTTCGGTCGGACGCTGATGTTGAGGCTCTCAGCCTCCGCGAATGCTGCCAGGCGCGCATTCAGCAAGGAAGCTGCCTGAGAATCGCCAGCCGGGTCCATCTCAGCGGGCAGCCATATTACCAGCGTGTCCGGCTCGGTCTGTGGGGTTGTCACTGTCGGGCTTTCCACCGGAAGCTCCGGGGTTTCCGTGAGCTGCGGGGCCGCGGTACCGGTCGAGGCAGGCGCGCCCTGCTGCCAGGGAAACGTAATTTGCGGCAGCACAGACGTGCAGGCAGTCAGCACGAGCAGCAGGCTGAACGCCAAACCCAGCTTTGAGAGCTTTGGAGCAGAGCGCTTTGCGTTTTTTAAGCCATCGTGCAAGGCAGTAATTTTAGGTTTCATCTTGCCTTTGGTTATACCACCAAGTCAGCACCGCCTCCTCCGGCACTCAATCCAGCTTGATTTCCTCGCTGAGCAGGCACACGAGCAATTTCACCGCGTTTTCCACATCGGAATACGAGACCATCTCGGAGGGAGAGTGGATGTATCGGCAGGGGATTGAGAGGCAGCCTGCTGGCACGCCAGCGTGCGCGAGCTGAATCGCGCGCCCATCCGTGCCGCCTGCTTCCAACACTTCCAGTTGGTAGGGAATCCTGCCGCTTTTCGCGGTGCCTACCATCCAGTTCACCACGCGTGGGTCCGCGATAAACGAGGAGTCGCGCACCTTAATCGCGGGGCCTTTATCCAGCCCTACTTCCATCTTGATTGTTCGGGGGGTATCTCCGGTGCGGGTGACGTCCACCGCCAGCCCGACATCCGGATTGACGCCGTAGGCGGCGGTGGTCGCTCCGCGCAAGCCCACTTCTTCCTGTACGCTGAACACGAAGTACACTTCGTGCGGGGTCGTCTTCAGCGCGCGCAGGGCTTGAATGGCGACCGCCGCGGAAACGCGGTCGTCCATGGATTTCGCCACCAGGTGCGCGCCCAGGTCCAGGAAAGGACGTTCAAAGCCGCACACATCGCCCACGCTCACCGGGCAGTCCTCCCGGCTGAGCGCGCCGGTATCGATAAAGAGTTTTTCCAGCGTTGGCATGCTGTTTGGCTCCAGTCGTTCGCAGCCAATCACGCCGCGCAGGCCGTTCATGAAGAGCACCCGACCGCCAATGCAGGTGAGTGGGGAAACGCCGCCAATGGGGATAAAGCGCGCGAAGCCGTTCGCGTCCACATGCGTGACCATCAGCCCAATTTCGTCAATGTGCGCGGAAACCATCACCCGCAGCCCGCCGGGTTGTTTGGTTCCAACCCGGGCAATCAGGTTGCCAAGCGCGTCCGTGCGAAGCTCGTCCGCATGTCCCTTGATTTCCTCCAAAACCGCCGCCCTGATCAGATTTTCCTGGCCGGAAGGTCCGGGAGTCTCAACCAATTTCCTGATTAGAGCCAGAAGGGTTTCATCGCGCGTGTTTGTAGATTGGGTTTTGGTCATCTTATGCCTCCAATGGCGTGAGAATTTTCGAATTCAGCCGGCTGAGCGCCGCGCTGAGCAAGCGCAGGGTATCTTCCCAGTCACTTTTGCGGATTAAGCCGGCTGCGGTGTGGCAGTAGCGTTGCGGGACCGAAACGGAGATGCTGGGCACGCCGGCGCGTGTCTTGTGGATTGCCCCTGCGTCCGTGCCGCCCGGGTTGGGTTGGCGGATTTGAAAGGGGATGCCCTCTTCCTCGGCGGTTTTCATCAACCAATCCGCCAGGCGCCTGTCCGCGATGGTCGCGCCG
>JBCFBH010000072.1:5650-8628 GCA_038562595.1 Anaerolineaceae bacterium | reverse complement strand
CGCCCCGTTATCTCAAGCCTGCGTGAGGAAACCCAACGAGCACTGTGTCCCCTTGTCGGTCTAAAAGGCAGATTGCCGCGGTCGCTGGCGCTCCCTCGCAAAGACGAAACGCCCCGTTATCTCAAGCCTGCGTGAGGATACCCTACGAGCACTGTGTCCCCTTGTCGGTCTAAAAGGCAGATTGCCGCGGTCGCTTGCGCTCCTTCGCAAAGACGAAACGCCCCGTTATCTCAAGCCTGCGTGAGGATACCCTACGAACACTGTGTCCCCTTGTCGGTCTAAAAGGCAGATTGCCGCGGTCGCTTGCGCTCCCTCGCAAAGACGAAACGCCCCGTCATCGCTAGCAAAGCGATACCCAAAGGGTACTTTGTTTCCCCGCCAGCACAAAGGCAGATTGCCGCGGTCGCTGGCGCTCCCTCGCAACGACGAATCCGGCGTCCTCAAGAGGCACGACGCGAATTCCTCTTCTGTTCAAGGATGCGGCGTATGCGGCTTGGAATGCCAAAGCTTTTGTGCCAAAGCTTTTGCACACGAAGCGCGCCAAAATCCCTTATAATCTGTAAGTAAACAAACAAAGGAAGCGACATGAGCAAAACGAAATCTTGGATGATGGGAGCAATCCTGGGTGGGCTGCTGGGCGGCGCGCTGGTGCTGCTCTACACCCCAACCAAAGGCAGCGAACTGAAGAGCAAACTTCAGGAAGCCGTGCAAAAAATCCGCGACGAAGTGCGCCAGGCTGGCGAAGAAAAACGCGCCGAACTGGAAACCCAGCTGGACGCGCTGCGTTCTGGCGAGTAAAGTCCCCTCAATTCCAGGCTTTTACGGGTAATTTGGCAGGGGCGTGGGGGTCTGCACCGGGTATCCGGGCGGGGTCGGGCTCGGGTATATTGAAGTGGGCGTGACGGCCGGCATCAAGGTCGGTACTGGCGTCGGCGTAGTCAGAACCACCTCGGGATTCGGCGTGGCCAGCAAGTCCCCAACGCCAGTCTCCTGTACCACCGGCATATTGCTGATGTCGTCCACATACCCAATCCCGGCCTGACAAACCGGCTCCAGGTACTGCAGCACGTTCGCCCAGATGAGCGGCTGTTTATTGGTAACGGTCTGACGGATGGCCCGGGAAAGGCAGCCTGAGCCCGCGTTATAGTTCAGCAGGGTAAATTTCCACAAGTCCTCATACGTCGAAAGCTGACCCGCGTTCTTCCCGGTAGCATTATAGACAATCTGATTGACCTGTTCGCAATTCGCCAGCAGCCCGCGCGCGAAGACGCTGATGCTGAAATTTGCCTGGGTCAGGTCAATCCCAACCGGGCAGTCGGTGCAGCTCGCGTTCACTTTTTGCACCAGCGCGCCGCGCAGCATAGCCTGTTGAGCTTCGTCCAGGTTGCCAAAGCCGCGCTGACAGGTCTCCTCAGCCAACACCAGCGGGCAGAACTGCGTGAAAAATTCGGGGTTCCAGAGCAGCACAGCGTCTGCGCCTAACTCGGTCATCTGACCCAGACCAGCTTCCTGAACCCGGGCGTAGATGCCCGGCCAGAACTGGCTTTCGCGGCTGAAGATGTTTTTCATCAGTTGGGCTGGCACACCGGTGCTGTTGGCGACCTGCAGGATTTCGGCATCGAAGCGGTTCTGCCATTCATTTACGGTCGGGCGGGCCAGTTCCATCCCGCACACAGTCGCCGCGCCGTTACTTTCCAATCCGCCGCGTTCGCAAGCGCTGGCATCCACCAGACCCTGCTGGATCAAAGAGCCTGCCAGCAGGTAGTATTCGTCGAAAGAAAGCAGATTTTCAGACAGCAGCGGCGTGGTCAACCAGGTCGGCGCGCCGTCCACCGGCAAAAACGCCTGCCAGATATTGGAGCAGCTGGACAAATTGTCCTGCTGGAATTGAGAGCTGAGCACATCCACGTAGTAGACCGGTTGGTCCGCGGAAACCGCTTCGGGATTGGCAAACTCCCCCCAGGGAATCACACGCACCTGCGCGCTAAACTTCTCGCTCGCGTCGCCGTAGCTGGACTCCGCCCAAAACACCACTTCCACGCCGTTCATGCCAGTCGGGGCCAGCGGCAGGTCGCAAATTCCTCCCGGGCAGGTGAACGGCTGTCCGTTCAGGGTGCCCAGAATCTGAATTATCTGTTCGTTGGGCAGCGGTTCAACCGCTTCCATGCGCAGGAATGGCAGCGAAGTGCATTGATTCTCGCCCGGGGCGTTGCCGCAGCCAACAATGGAGATAAAGACTTCAGCCGGCGGCAGCTTCACTTCCACTTTGCGGGTGGAGGGCGTGACATTCGCAAGGTGCAGATAAAGCCCGGGGCACTGCTGGGGGTTGGTAATAAAGTCATCGTAAACGCAAGCGGAAGTCCTCTGCCACTGGCTGAGTATCGTGCTGCCGCAATAATACAGCACCTCGCTGTCATCCGGCCAGGCCTCGTGCTCGACGTAAATCTGGCAGACCACCTGTGAGGTTTTCCAGGAGAGCAGCCACCATTCGTAGGTGGTGTAATCCACGGTCAGCACCACCGAACGCTGCGGCCCTTCGGAGGGAAGTGGAACCGAAGCTGCCGGCGTTGGGTTGAGGGCGAGCAGCACGAAAACACAGACCAGAAAGATTCTGCTCAGAACTGAGTTTCGTGTCGTTGTTTTTGCGCCCATGTGCATCAGAACAATTTTGTTCCTCTGTTACGGATATTCACCCGAATCCGTGGGGGTGTTCACGGGATAAGGGGTCGGGAAAATGGCGGTTGGTATCGGGCTGCGCGTAACGCCGGGAGTCGGTGTGAGACCGGGCGGCAATGTGCGTGTAGGCGTTGGCGTGCCCGTGATGACGGGGAAGCCGCCAGTTGCCGTTGGCGTCAGCGGCGTCGGCGAAAAAGCCGAAGCTTCGGTCAACTGCGCTTCGTAGGTCAGCACAATTTCCCCCAGCGGGCTGGCCTGCAGGACGTGGGGGCGGGCGCGCGGGCCGGCCGCGGGGACCGCCT
>JBCFBH010000072.1:0-5640 GCA_038562595.1 Anaerolineaceae bacterium | reverse complement strand
CTGCGCGCGCTGGAAGACCGCGCTGACCGCTTCCGCGTCCGGCAGGAGCACGCTGGTCTGGGTATTATCCGGCAGCTCCCAACTGTGGAGTTCGTTCCAACCGAGCAGGGAATAACTCAGGCGCTGGGGGTCCCCCAGGCGCAGGAAGAGCGGAATATCCAGCAGCAGTTCCGGCAGCGAAAAATCGGTATCCAACTGATCTATGTACGAAACGTACATCGCCGGCAGCTTAACCAAGCGTCCATTCTGGACTAATTTAGTAAAGAGCAACTGCAGCATCTGCTGCTGCCTTCTCGTCCGGTCAATCTCGTCATCGCCGGAAAGATACGAAACATAACAAAGCGCCTTCTGCCCGTTCATACTGTGCAAGCCGGCCGGCAGGCCGCCGCACGCATCGCGGATGGGCAGCAAAACGCTGACGTCCACACCGCCCAGGTCATCCACCAGCCAGCCAAATTCCTCTGGATGGGCGACCACAAAGCGGTCCGGTTTAATTCCAAAGTTATACGCGAGCGTCTCCCGCACGAGGTTCATCCCGCCCAGAGCGTAAGCAGTGTTCAGGCGCTGCATGGTGTAGCCCGGAATGAACACGAACAGGCTCCCCGGGATGGAAATCACGCTGGCTTTGGAAAGCCGCGTGTTGACAAACGCCAGATGAAACGCTTCCGTGCGTCCCCGGTACGGGGCTTCCTGGTCCGCGCCTAAGAACAGCCATACTTCCACGTCCTCAGGCAGCGCCATGCGCTCGGCCGCCGGCGGAACAGGTGTGACCGGCGCAATGCTGGCCGGCGCGAAAGTGTTCCAGACCTCGGGCGTGGGGGTGTCTGTAGCCGCGGCGGTCGCGTCGGACCCAACGGGAAAAGCGAGCGGCGTGGGGGTGGTGCTCACGGAGCGCAGGCAGCCTGTCAGCGCAACGATACCCGCCAGAAGCGCCAAAAAGCACCTCGCGAAACTGGAATATTGCGATGGTAAGGTGCGCGGCGCTTTCATAGCATCAATAGATAATTGCGGGGTGATTTCACTCCGAAGGTTTTTCGATTATAGCACGGAATCCCGTACTTCCCGGGCAAGCCAGCTCGCATCCCTTTCCCTTCACCCTAAGCCAGGCAATCCTTTGTTGGTTACCTTGCATTTATAATGCCAGAATGAGCATCGCCGCAGCCAACAGCAGCGAACTCAGGATAGACCCGGACCATAACAGGTAAATCATTGCTTTTTCCATGCCCCCGCGCAGGTAAAAAAACAGCCCGACTCCAAAATTCAGCAGCCAGATGAACAAGCTGAAAAACGCGAAAAGAAATACCTGGGTGGAGGGCACTTGTTCCAGCGTAGTCCAGGTGATTTCCGCGCGGCTGCCCACCAGTGCGAAGGCCAGCGCGAGCAGCGCCAGGCTTGCAGCCAAACCACCCCCCAGCAAGCCGCGGGCAGCCCTGTCCTGCCAGATTTTCTTGCGCAGACTGCCCAGGCTTTCCGAACGCGGCTCGAAACTGTCCAGGCTGCCCAGCTCACTCAAACGTTCGTACAGATCCAGGAAAGTTGCCGGGTCTCCTGGGGAAATCGCGTAATATTGCCCCGAAGCGGCTACCAGCAGCAGCGCGCGCGCATCCCCGGCGGCATATTCCACCAAGCCCAGGCCGGGCACCGAGCGTGAACCAAAAACCATGCCGGGCAGCGCGCCCAGAGGTAGCGGCAGTTTGGTCTGGAAATCTGAGACGGGTCGGATCCATTGGACCGCCGGCATCGGAATGACTTCCCTGCGCAGCCCCCAGCGCAGCGCCAGACCGCCGCGTCCCAGCAGATAGCGCGTGGTGAGCAGCCTGTACACCCGGGAAATCAATCCCAACAGAAGCCCGGTCAGGAGCACGCCCAGCGCGATTCTCCAGGGCAGAGCCAGCCCAAGCCCCATACCACCCAGGCCGAATACCACTAGAAACAGCAGCGCAAGCAGAGCTACGAGCAGCACCGCGCTGACCCAGATCCCAAGCTGTTTGGAGGGGTAAAATTCAGTTTCCATCTTCGGGCTTAATTATACCGGCGTTAACCCCGGTCTGCATTTCAGCCAAAAAAATGCCCGGCGCTTGGCCGGGCAGCAGTCTCATTCAGGCAGCTTAGCTTGCCTTGTATTCCGCCCCGCGTGCCAGCGCGCGGGTGTTCATTTCCACGAATTTTTGCAGTCGTTGGGCTGTATGCGCCTTGAGCGCGCGTTCCAAAGCCCCCTCCGGCAAAATGTCCATATTCGCCATCAGCGCTCCAAGCATCACCATGTTGGTCGCGCGTTCATTGCCGATTTCCCTCGCAATCGCGTTGGCAGGCAGCGAAACCACGCGCAAATCTGTGCGGGTTACAGCGCGGTTGACCATGGATTGGTTGACAATCAGGCAGCCGCCCGCGACCACCAAGGGCTCGTATTTGTCCAGCGATGGCAAATTCATCGCCAGGACGGCTTTCGGATATTTAACGGTGGGCGAGCCAATTTCCTGGTCGGAGATAACGACAGTGCAGTTAGCAGTACCGCCGCGCATTTCCGGCCCATAGGAAGGAATCCAGGTCACGTGTTTGCCTTCATCCATGGCGGCATAAGCCAGCAATTGGCCGGCGTAGAGCGTCCCCTGACCGCCAAAGCCTGCGATGATGATTTCATTCTGCATATCAGTTCCCTCCCTTTTTCTCAAACGAAATCGCGCTCGAGACCTTGAAATCTCCAACCGGGTAGTAGGGCAGCATGTGTTCAGCCAGCCAGACGCGCGAGTCGGCGGGGGTCATATTCCAGTTGGTCGGGCAGGTAGAGAGCAGTTCCACCATGGAGAAGCCCAGACCCTGCTTTTGCACTTCAAAGGCTGTGCGCAGGGCTTTCTTCGCCATGCGGACGTTTTTGGGGTCGTGCAGGCTGCGGCGCACCACGTAGGCAGCGCCTTCCAGGGTTGCCAGCATTTCCGCGGTGCGGATTGGATAGCCCTGCCGTTCCACATCGCGGCCCAGCGGGGAAGAGGTGGTCACCTGACCGGGCAGGGTCGTCGGCGCCATCTGACCGCCGGTCATGCCGTAGTTGGTGTTGTTGATGAAAATTGTGGTGATTTGCTCCCCGCGGGAAGCCGCCGCCACAATTTCGCCCATGCCGATGGAGGCTAGGTCGCCGTCGCCCTGGTAGGTGAAGACCATACGGTCAGGCAGCGTGCGCTTGATGCCAGTCGCCATGGCTGGAGCGCGCCCGTGCGGGGCTTCCACGAAGTCAAAAGCGAAATAGTTGTAGGCAAATACCGCGCAGCCCACCGGCGCCACGCCGATGGTATGTTTCAGTTCGCCCATTTCTTCCAGCACTTCCGCGATCAGGCGGTGCGCGACACCGTGCGTGCAACCCGGGCAATAATGCGTGGCGCGCTCTTCAAAACCAAGCGGGCGTTTGTAGACCAGTTTCACATCTGATGCAATCATCTCATGCTCCTGTTCCAAATTCAGCGCGCATTTGCGCCAGCCAGCGGTCGCGCGGGTGTTCGTAAAAGTTGATTGCGCCGGATGCCAGCGCTTCAATTTCCCGCAGCACGTCATCCGGATAGGGAACCATGCCGCCCATTCTGCCGTAGAACGCGATGGGCTTGCGGCCGGATACCACCAGGCGCACATCCTCGAGCATCTGCCCATTGTTCATTTCCACCACCAGGAAGGCTTTTGTGCCGGGCACTAACGCTTCGATTTGTTTGACGGGGAAAGGCGCCACGCTAATCGGGCGCAGCAGCCCCACCTTGATGCCTTTTTCGCGGGCTTCGCGCACCGCGGAAAGCGCGATCCGTCCGGCGGTGCCGTAACCGATAACGACATATTCCGCGTCTTCAAGGTAGTAGCCCTGGTAGCGCACCTCGTTGGCCTCAATTTCCTGCCAGCGGGTCATCAGGCGGATATTGGTGCGTTCCTGGGCCGGCGGGTCGATGTTGATGGAGGTCAGCACGCGCTTTTCCCGTCCGCTTACTCCATTCACCGCCCAATCCGGGACTTCTGTTTTGAGAGGCTGGAAAGGCGGCAGTTCGGCAGGTTCCATCATCTGCCCCAGGCTGCCGTCCATTAGAATCATGACGATATTGCGGTATTTTTCAGCCAGGTCAAACGCCAGCGTGGTCAGGTCCACCGCTTCCTGGACGGAAGAGGGCGCCAGCACCAGCTGGTGATACTCCCCGTGACCGCCGCCGCGAGTGGCCTGGTTGTAATCGCCCTGGGAAGGCGCGATATTGCCCAGCCCTGGACCGCCGCGCACGACGTTCACCACCACAACGGGCAGTTCCGTGCAGGCGATATACGATAGTCCTTCCTGCATCAGGCTGACGCCCGGGCTGGAACTGGAAGTCATCGTGCGCCGGCCGGTGCAAGCCGCGCCGTACACCATGTTGATTGCTCCAAGTTCGCTTTCCGCCTGCACAAACGCGCGCCCAAGTTCGGGCATACGCGCGGAGAGGTACTCCAAAAGTTCGGTCTGGGGGGTAATCGGATAACCAAAATACGAAACTAACCCCGCCCGCACCGCGGCTTCTGCCACGGCGACATTCCCTTTAATCAGTTCACGAGCCATGCCCCACCTCTGCTTCCACTTGTTTTTCAGGTCTGGTGCCGCGGTACACGGTGATAGCTGCGTCCGGGCAGACCACCGCGCAGATTCCGCAGCCGGTACAAGCCTCCGGGAGCAGCATCATAGCGGGGTGATAGCCTTGGGGGCTGAGCCGTGTGAGATCGAGTGCCAAAACCTTGCTGGGGCAGTCGGTCACGCACAACTCACAGGCTTTGCAGTATAGTTCGTTGATTTCTACCCATCCCTTAGCGGGCATGCGCGTCCTCCTTTTTTCAGGAAAATATTCCCTGCCCGATGGGTGAGATGAGCAGGGTTCCGTGTTTAGTATACCGTAAACCCACGAGGATGGGGGTGGACCGAAGTGTTCAGAACCCGCCTGATGGTAAAATTCAAATCATCCCAAACCCAAAGGAGCCCCCTGATGAACGAAGCCGTCATCGTCCAAGCCCTGCGCACCCCCATCGGCAACCTGAATGGCGCACTTTCAGCCGTCCGCCCGGACGACCTGGCCGCGCTGGTAATCGCTGAAGTCGTCCGGCGCGCTGGAGTCGACCCGCACCTGATTGACGAAGTCACCTTTGGCTGCGCCAACCAGGCCGGCGAGGACAACCGCAACGTGGCGCGCATGGCCGCGCTGCTGGCAGGTCTGCCGCCGGAAGTGCCCGCCCTGACGGTCAACCGCCTGTGCGCTTCGGGGCTGGCGGCGGTGAACCTGGCTGCCCGGGCTATCCGGGCAGGGGACGGCGAAGTCTACGTGGCGGGCGGCGTGGAGAGCATGAGCCGCGCGCCCTACGCGTTCGCCAAAACAACCAGCGGGGGCAACTTTACGGTTTACGACACCGCTCTCGGCTGGCGCTTCGTCAACCCGCGCATGGAAGCGCTCTACGGCACCGAAGCGATGGGCGTGACCGCCGAAAACATCGCCGCGCAAACCGGGATTACCCGCCAGGAGCAGGACGAGTTTGCGCTGCTCAGCCACACGCGCGCGCTTGCCGCCCAGGACCAGGGCAAGTTCGCCGAGGAAATCCTGCCCGTCCGCATCCCGCAGCGCAAAGGCGAGCCGGTTCTCGTCAGCCTGGACGAAC
>JBCFBH010000071.1:0-8728 GCA_038562595.1 Anaerolineaceae bacterium | reverse complement strand
GGACAATCTGACCCCGAAACAGTATATTCAACGTTACCACCCTGGCTTAATCCCATAATCGTCTCATATGTATTGAACCCATTCATGTGCTTGACGCGATACTTTTAATGTTGTAAAGTAAAAGCAGCAGGACCTTGAGGAAAGAATGACCCTTCTTCCAGAAGATATCAGGAAAATTTTTCGGGCACCCGGCGCGGCTCCGGTTTGCCCGTAATTCTTTTAAAAAACCGCGCGGTATTATAAAAATTGATCAACAGGAGAGAAAATGTCAGGACAAACCAATGCATTTGAGATGGCACAGCAGCAATTTGACAAAGTTGCCGACCAGCTTGGGCTGGATGAGCAGGTTCGTCAGATTCTGCGCTGGCCTGCCCGCGAGTTCCATATGCGCCTGCCAGTGCGCATGGACGACGGGAAAATCCGGGTGTTCGAAGCCTTCCGCGTTCAGCACAACGATGCCCGCGGACCCAATAAAGGCGGTTTACGCTTTCACCCGGCGGAAACTGCCGATACCGTGCGCGCGCTTTCCATGTGGATGACCTGGAAATGCGCAGTTGCCGATATCCCGCTGGGCGGCGGCAAGGGCGGCGTTGTGGTGGACCCCGCCACGCTTTCGGTCGGCGAGAAAGAACGCCTGTGCCGGGCTTACGTGCGCACCATGTACAAAAATATTGGTCCCCGCCAGGATGTGCCCGCGCCGGATGTTGGCACTACTCCCCAGATGATGGGTTGGATGATGGATGAATATTCGCGCATCACCGGACAGTACACCCCCGGCGTGATTACCGGCAAGCCAGTTGGCGGCGGCGGCTCGCTTGGGCGCACCGAAGCAACCGGCTTTGGCGTCATTTTCACGGTACGCGAGGCGATGAAGCACCTGGGTCTCACCCCCTCGGAATGCAGCGTCGCGCTGCAGGGCTTTGGGAATGTTTCCCAGTATGCCGCTATTGGTTTCAAGGAAATCCTGGGCGGCAAGGTCGTGTGCGTTTCTTGCTGGGACCGCGACGATAAGGTCTCGTACACCTTCAGCAAGGAAGACGGCGTGGACCCGTGGTTCCTAAAGGGTATCACCGACCAGTACGGCACGATTAACAAAGATAAAGCGCGCGAAGCCGGTTACCAGATTGAGGACGGCGGCGCCTGGATTAGCAAGCCTGTGGATGTGCTCATTCCCGCCGCGCTGGAAGGTCAGATTAACGCGGAAACCGTGCGGCTCATCGACCCCAAGGTGAAAATCCTGGCGGAGGGCGCCAACGGACCCACCACCCCCGAAGCGGACGTGGTGCTGAACGAGCGCGGTATCTTCGTCGTGCCGGACTTTTTGTGCAACAGCGGCGGCGTGACCGTATCGTACTTTGAAGGCGTGCAGAATGATATGAACTTCTACTGGACGCGCGAAGAGGTTCTGGACAAGCTGAACAACAAAATGACCACCGCCTTCCAGGGCGTGCTGGATATGTCTTTGCAGCAGAATGTGAGCATGCGAGACGCGGCTTATATGGTGGCCATCCATAAGGTGGTCAAGGCCATGGAACTGCGCGGCTGGATTTAGTTTTAGTTTTTTGAGATGTCAACAGCCCGACCGAAAGGCCGGGCTGTTTATCATCCTATGCCTGCGAAAGATCTTTCTTTGTCATCCTAAGCTTGCGAAGGATCTTTCTTTGTCATCCTAAGATGCGAAGGATCTTTCTTTGTCATCCTGAGCTTCAGCGAAGGATCTTTTAGTTGAAAGCCGTAGATTCTTCATTTCGTTAAGAATAGCAGGATGCTCGTCATCGCGAACGACGCACGGCGATCTCCCTGTTGAAAATACAAGATTCTTCACTTCGGCTTGTACCCTTTAGGGCATCAGAATGACAAAAAATCCGTCATTCTTAGCGAAGCGAAGCGCTCCCCCAAGTGCAAACAGGCAGATTGCCGCAGTCGCTATCGCTCCTTCGCAACGACGAGACCGATGTCATCCTAAGCTTGCGAAGGATCTTTCTTCGTCATCCTGAGCGTCAGCGAAGGATCTTTTAGTTGAAAGCCGTAGATTCTTCACTCCGTCCTGTACCCTTCAGGGAATCAGAATGACAGGTAATTCTTCGATATCGCCTGGACTGCAGCCCGGCGACACCTGTAACCGATCTGCCCACCGTTCCTTCTGCTCGGGTATAATAGGCGAATGCCAAAAAGCGAGAACGCCGTCAACCCCAAGCACATCCTGCAGGAACAGAAGACCGTCTCGAAGATGATACTTCTCTACTGCCGCGCCAAACACCAGCCAGAAAGTGGCCTGTGCGCGGAGTGTGAGGAGCTGCGCGCCTACTCCCTTCAGCGCATCGCGCGCTGCCCGTTCCAGCCGGATAAGCCCACCTGCGGCAAATGCCCCGTGCACTGCTACCGCCCCGAAATGCGCGAGCGCATCCGTGCCGTCATGCGCTACGCAGGTCCGCGCATGTTGACAAGCGACCCCGTCGCGGCAGTCCGGCATCTGGTCCGGACCTTCCGGAAACCCAGCGAGAAGGTTCGCCGCGCAATCCAACGGCAGAACGACCCCGTCTGAAGCGGAAATCGCACCTCTCCGACCTGCAACAAAACATTCCACGCCGGTTTATTCGCCTGTCTCGCGCTGGCAGCTTTCATCAAGCGCGCCTTGAAAAATTCCGACAGGGACTCTGCAGGTTCCCCCCTGCCTCATTTCCGCCCGAAACTGGATGTTAAAACTTGTGATTCCTCAAAATCCGTGCTATTGTGTACGTGGAGCAATCTGTCCATCCAATAGTGTTTACCAAACACGAAAGAACAAATCCATACGCCCAGTCCAGCCCGAGCAAACTGGGGGGAACTGTGTCCTGACTGCGCGTGGTGCTATCTACGGAAAGGAGTCCAATATGAGAGCACCGAAAGAAACCAGCAAGTTAGCACACTTCGAAATCGGGTATGCAAAAATACCTGAAAATGTAGCGGATTTACGCATCTACGCCTTTGACACTGAAGACATCTTGATGGGCTCTGCGCCGGTGAAAGAAGGCCACGCCAGCCTGCCGCTCGATATCGTCCAGGCTAAGGGAACCCGCTTTGTGGTGGCTCCCGCCATTCCCGGGATGAAAAAGCCGAAGCTGGAGGACCTGCGCAAGGCAGACGCTTATGAACCCAAGTATGTCTTTGACCCGACGAAACCAATCCAGATATTGCCCCCAATCCCTATTGATATTTCCGACTTGTGGCTGCTGTGCCGCTGCGTCGTGAAAGGCAGGGTAGTAAAACCTGCCATCGTCAACGGCAAGCTTGTTTATCGTCCGGTTTGCGGGGCAAAGGTGCATATCTGCGAGGTGGACAAGCTCTGGCTCCTGCTCCCCCGGCTGCCGAAAGACCTCATCTTCCGCATGCGCGATGAACTGATTAAGGACTGGAAGAAATACCGCTTGCTCCCGAAACCGCCCGTAATCAAGTTCCCCTGGCCGCCTCCGCCGCCAGAGCCGTACCGGATATTCCCTGTCCGCCCGCAGGAAGCAGAAGCTCCTGAAGAAAGGGTCACCCCTATCAATCTGCCATCCACTTACGGCGGCGAAGGCATGATTAGCCCGGCCACCTATTCATTGCTGTACGGTCCGAATTGGCTTAATCCGCAGCCCGAACCTCCGCTGCCGGAGTACATCACGCCGCGCTTGGGGCAGCAGTTGATGAGCGCGCAGATGGATATGACCCGCGCGCCCAGCCGCAAAAAGGCCAAGCAGCCGCTGCTGATAGACACCATTCCCGCCAAGGTGGCCAAAGACCTGGAATCGAGCTCCGATCTTGTGGTGCGCGAAGCTCTGCGTGAGGTCTATCCAATGATTCTGCCGTATCTGTGCTTCTGGCCGTGGCTGCATCCTTACTTCTGCGTATGCGATGAAATTGCCACCATCATCAGTGACGACGGCAATTTTGAAACCACCATTTGGTACCGCTGCGCGCGTGACCACCCCGACCTGTACTTCTGGGTGGAATATGAGATTGGCGGCGTCTGGACCACAGTTTACAACCCCAAGCCACTGTGCTGCCACGTCCACTGGAACTACCCGTGTGGGGATGAAGTTCTGCTCCCGATTACCGACGCGCGCGTGCCCTGGTGCGCGCCAAACCCGGACCTGCCCGAGCTTCGGGTGCTGGTGAAGACCATCGGCAGCGGCTTGAGCATGAGCGAGATTGACAAAACCGGCATCGAGAGCAAGGGCAAAACCACCGCTGGCGAACCGCTGGCGGGCTCGTTGGAGCTGCGTTTTGATATGAGCCGCAGCAACCTGATCGCGCTGGGCGTCACGCATTACCGCTGTTCGTACCGCCGGCTTACCAAAGGCGACGGCACTTCGGCGGTGACTGACAGCTGGCACGTGATGGCGCGCGAAGTCTACCGCCCTTACGTGGTGAAAGTTTTTGAGCTCCACCCCTTCCCGCATTTTAAAAACGTGTACAAGTACGAGAAGATGGGCCCCTTCACCGGGGATATGCTCTTCAAGATTCAGCCGAACACCCCCGCTGTCGGATATTGGTACGACTCGGTTATGAACGAGCACGTGGACCTGGCCTGGGCTTACTTCGATACAGCAGAGCTGAAAGAATCGGATGGAATCACCCTGGCAGCCGGTCAGTATGAAATCAAGCTGGAGCTGTTCGACAGCGCCGGCAACCTGATCAAATGGAACGACCCTGGCGGCACGGGGGAAAACATTCTGGCCTTCATGACCAACAACCCCGCGCCTTTTGAACCCTCAACCGGCATGACTGAAATCCTTGCGCCCGCGGATAACCTGATTATGAGCGGGACCGATACCGTTGGGTTCAAGCTGACGCTTTATGTGGATAACACTCCCTGCGAAGCGTCGATTGATGAGCCCTACATCACAGTATTACCGGATGTAAAAGCCGGGCCGTGCGGCTTCCTGTTCTTCGACCCCCTGGCGGCTTCGAAGGTCGGGCTGAGCTTTTTGGCGCGCCAGAAGTTTAACCACGGCGTTTTCACGTTCTGGACGGTGAAAGGCAGCTCCGGCTACATCCCGGATGCCACGTTGGGCTGGGATTTTGCCGTTCCCGAGCAGCACGCCATCCCTGTGTACGACCCTGAACCCACGGCTTATCCGGTCAACGGATTCGCGCGCTCGGCGGATAGCTGCTTCAGCAAGGATATCCCCGTAGCGGACATGCTGAACGCCAACGGCTCCACCTGCCCACAGGCGGCTTTCGCCTGCACGCTGGGTGTGTACTCCACGGCTTACAACGGGTACACGCAGGCCTGGTGGCTGAACGCCTGGGCTATCCCCAAAGCCTTCGCGCTGGCGCCCGGAACGCCCTGAAATGGGCTGAGTTTTGACCGGGAATGGAGATTGCGTCCCCCCGGACCCGGATGAAGTGGAAACAACAGGCAGTCCGTCAGGGCTGCCTGTTGCGTGTTGGGAGGAGGTCAGTCGTTGAAGAGCGCTTGCGAGCAGGCGCGGATCGCGTCCTAGGCGGGCAGGTTGCTGAGGGCAGCGGCGATAAACTCAGACGCTTAGGCTCTGTAATCCTGAGCGCATGCGAAGGATCTTTCTTTTCTTTCAGCTGGATTATCAACATTCAGGCAGATTGCCGCAGTCGCTGGCGCTCCTTCGCAACGATGATTCAGGCTTCAACGCGAGCGCAATAGTTCGTCGTCGCGAGCGAAGCGAAGCGATCTCCCTGTCGAAAATACAAGATTCTTCCCTTCGGCTTGTACCCTTTAGGGCATCAGAATGACAAAAAATTCGTCACACTTAGGGAAGCGCAGCGATACCCCCGCGTGCAAACAGGGAGATTACCGCAGTCGCTGACGCTCCATCGCAACGACGAATCAGGCGTCAACGTGAAGCGAAGCGCCTCCTGCGTGCAAACAGGGAGATTGCTTCAGTCGCTGGCGCTCCATCGCAAAGACGAATCGGGCTTCATCGCGCGCGCAATAGTTCGTCGTCGCGAGCGAAGCGAAGCGATCTCCCTGTCAAAAATACAAGATTCTTCACTTCGGCTTGTACCCTTTAGGACATCAGAATGACAAAATATTCGTCATACTTAGCGCTGCGAAGCGCCCCCCTGCGTGCAAACAGGGAGATTGCTTCAGTCGCTGGCGCTCCATCGCAATGACAAAACCTACCGCAGTCGCTGGCGCTCCATCGCAATGACAAAACCTGCGAGCGAAGCGAAGCGCCCCCCTGCGTGCAAACAGGGAGATTGCCGCAGTCGCTGGCGCTCCTTCGCAACGACGAAAGCGCCCGCAGTCGCCGGGGCTCCTTCGCAACGACGATTCAAGCGTCGTCGCGAGCGAAGCGAAGCTAACTTCCCGCCAAGCGGGGGAGTGGCCCCTCAATCCCGCTCGCCAGTCTCCACGTAGTGGGTCAATTCTCCCACGCTCAGGTCCTTAATCCCCAGCTTGTCCAGCGTGCGGCCCTTGCGCCAGTAATCCGTGTTGTGGATGATGCACGCCAGGCGGATAATCGCGTCAATCCCGCGCACGCTAACCCCATAGCGCTGCCCCAGTGCGGCAATCGGCACCAGGCTCATTGGAATCTCTTCAAACAGGTAGCGGTGGTTCAGTGTCGGCGGCGCTTTGATGCCGTAATAACCAGACTGGTTGTGGATGGCGTCGTGCAGGTTCTCGCCGCGAGCGTCGTAAGCCAGCGCCAGCCATTCCAGGCCGGTGCGCGCGCGAATCCCAAGGGAAGAAGCAACCGTGCAGCGTTCGCGGTCCACCGTCTCGAGCAGCCTGGCTACCGAAGGGGAAACGCCGTCGACATAAAATTCAAAATCGCCGTGGGTGGTCTCAATCCAGCCGGCGTTCAGCAGGGTGATGGTGGGGTGAAAGACTGCGCCCATATTGTTCAGCCCGGTCTTGAGCACGTTACCGCCGTCGATGTACTGCGGGTAAACGTGGTGAATGGCGTCCAGCACCATGTGATTCTTGGTGGCGGGCAGAGCTGCCAGCGGGACGGACTCTTTGACGCGGAAGATGCGCGCGGAACTGGGGCCTTCGGAGCGGCTGGCGTAGATGAAGGTTTCTGCCTCAGCGACAATGGGTTTTCCCTGGCAGCCAGACTGACGCAGCGTTTCCACAAATTCAATCGCGCCGCAGGTGCGCCCGGGGTGCAGCAGTACAATCTGGTCATCGCGCAGGTAGGGGGCGGCTGCTTCGGCAATATCGCGGTGACCGGAGGAGGGCACGACCACCATAATTACGTGCGCGCCTTCCAGCGCTTCGCCTATATTGTCCGTCACTTTGGCCAGCGGCCCAAACCCGCTGAGTCCGCCCGGGTTTTCCAGGTCAATCCCGCCGCGCTCGGCGATGACTTCAATGTTGGCAAAGGTGCGGTTGTAGAGGGTCACTTCCTTGCCCATCAGCGCCATATGCGCTGCCATGGCTTTGCCCCCATTACCCGCTCCGATGACTGTGTATCTAAGATTGTTGTTCATGGTCAACTCCTTCTTACAAAAAAATGGACAGGCGTTCGGCTTCGCTCATCGGCTGACCGTCGGCTCGAACGGCTTCGCAGCCGCCCTGGATGATGCGGGTCTTGATTTCCCCGCGCGCGATTTTGCTGCCGCGCAGATGCGGCGCGTCCAGAATGCCGCGGCGCACGGCTTTGCCCAGTACCACTGGGTCGGTCAGCGGGTCGGCAGTCTCGGATTCTGCCAGCCCGCTGATGGCTTGCAGGGTCAGACGGGCTTCGGTGATGAGATGGTCTTTGCGAGCCTGCACAGCGGGGTCGGAGAGCATATCCGGCTGACCTTTGAGCGCGTTCGCGATGGTTTGGCGCGCCATCAAGCTGGCATCGATGATGTCGGCGGCAGTGGCGGCGTGGTCGGCTTCGGTATGCCCGACGATATGCACAATATGGGGCTTCAGCGCCATTTGCAGGTAAATGCTGGCAGAGAGATGCGCCCGGGCGGCGTTGCTTTCCAGCGGGTAGCTGAGCAGGCCGGTGCGGGTCTGCCTGAGAATGCGGAAGTTTTCGTCCTCCAGCGGGGCGGTCATTTCCAGGATAGCCAGCATTTTTGCCAGGTCCATCGCGTCGGATTCGCCGGGCGGGCTGTTGAACATCATCTGAGCAATGTACTCGCGCGCGCCAAACGCTTTGGCGTTATAGGCGGAGAGATAAGCGGAGGTGAGGAAAATAACGTCGGAAGCGTCGCGCATGCCCCAATGGTGCGGTTCGTTCAACTCCACCGGCACGCCGCGCTCGCCGTACCAACGAATCAGCTCCTGGTGCAGGCGCAGCGAGTCTTCCAGGCTGACCGGACCGCGCCCGTCGAGCTGGTTGAACCAAAACAAGGGAACGGCGCACCAGGCATTGTTGATGGTGTCCATGTAAAGCTCTGCCAGGCGGATAAAATCGTCTGTGCCAGAATAGGTGCGCAGGAGCGGGTAGTTCCCGCGGCGCGACGCCTGGAAAAGCGCGCGGAAGTCCTCCGCGCTGCGCACTGGCACGCCGCCCGCGCCTTTGGCGCGCGGATTTTGGCGTTCGGGGTGGAAAAAGTTTTCCTGCGCGTCCTGGTCGGTGCCGAGCGAAATGACGTCCAGCACGCGCGCCTCCGCGATTTGGGCGATGCCTGCCAGGGTGGCTTCCATCGTGGGCAAGCCAAAGTGATGGCGCAGCAGAGGGTAGGGAGCTTTCCAGGATATGCGTTCCAGGGTGGTCTGGGGGTAATGAGCCGGGTTGTCGCGGTCAGCTGTCTGACCGCGCAAGAAGGCCAGCACTTCTTC
>JBCFBH010000070.1:0-8797 GCA_038562595.1 Anaerolineaceae bacterium | reverse complement strand
ATAGCCGTTTTCAATGGCGGTATAAAACGGAGCAAATTGCACATTGGGGATATAGGTCAGGTTCAAAGTTACGGCGCGCAGCCCTTCGTTTTCCGCGGGCTTGCCGCCTGCGCATGCAGTCAGCAGCAGCGCGGCCAGCAGTAATATCGGGCTCAGACGTTTCATCAAAGGGGTCTCCATGTCATTTACGCGTTTTGTCGCCAGGTCTGCCACGCCAGCAGGCGCGACTCCAGCAAAAGGATTAAACCATAAAGTGAAGCCGCCAGCAGCATTAAGGTGAACACGGCTACAAAAACAAGCGCGGTATCGTACTGCCCTCTGCCAACGTTGATCAGGAAACCCAAACCGCGGTCCGAGCCAACCAGTTCCCCGACAATCGCGCCAATGACTGAGAGCGTGGCGCCCACGCGCAAGCCGCCCAGAAAGACAGGCAGGCTGGCAGGCAGTTCCAGGTAGCGCAGGGTTTGCCCGGGGGAAGCCTTAAAGGAACGCATCAGCTCGCGCAGGTCCTGCGGAACCTCGCGTAAGCCGACCAGCGTGTTCACCAGCACCGGAAAAAAAACGGTCAGCGCGCAAATGAGCACTTTGGAGAATAGACCCGGACCAAACCAGATAACCAGCAGCGGCGCGATGGCCACAATGGGCACGGATTGGCTGGCGACAAGATACGGGGAGGTGAAACATTCGACGCGCGGATGTTTGAACAGGAAATAGCCTGCTATCGCGGCGCTCAGGCTGCCAATCATCAAGCCCAGGAGGACTTCCAGCAGCGTGTAGGAGAGATGCCGCCAGAGTAATCCGTTCCCAAGCACCTGCAAGAACTTTTGCCAGACGACCATGGGGGCTGGCAGGATGAAACCGGGCAGTTTCAGCAGCATCCAGAGCAGCTGCCAGAGGATGACGCCAACTGCCGCGGCGATCAGGATTGTTGCCGCGCGGCTGCCGCCCAGGCTCTGGCGCGTCAGGTCGCGCCGTTTGGTTTCCGTCAGGTTTTTCATGGTGAATTATGTTACAGAGTATAAAAAAATAAGTGGCTTAAGTCAATTGAATCCTTGTTTGCTGTCCTGGTGACGAGTTTCGTGTCATGTTACGCCGCAGGCGAAGCTTTTGGCGGACACAGGGAAGATCCTTCGCTCCGATCAGGATGACGCCTGATTCGTCTGACGCCTGATTCGTCTTTGCGAAGGAGCGCAGCGACTGCGGCAATCTGCCTGTAATTAACTGGGAGACAAAGTACCCTTTGGGTATCGCGTCGCAAACTCGTGGTGACGAGTTCTTGTCATGCTAAGTCGCAGGCGAAGCATCCTGGTGGACACAAAAAGATCCTTCGCTACGTTCAGGATGACAAAGAATTCGTCTTTGCGAAGGAGCGCCAGCGACTGCGGCAATCTGCCTGTAATTAATGGGGAGACAAAGTACCCTTTGGATATCGAGTCGCAAACTCGCGGTGACGAGTTCTTGTCATGCTAAGTCGCAGGCGAAGCATCCTGACGGACACAGGATAGATCCTTCGCTCCGCTCCGGATGACAAGATAGAAAGAAACCAAGATCCTTCGCTCCGCTCGGGATGACAAGATAGAAAGAAACTAAGATCCTTCGCTCCGCTCAGGATGGCAGAATAGATAAACCATAGATCCTTCGCGGCGCTCAGGATAACATGATGATCGGCTCAGGATGGCGACGCATTCGTCATCGCGTTTGCTCATGCCTGGAATCAAGTGCTCCACACCCCTCGCGCGCCGCGGAAAACGATCATAAGCTTCAACAGGGAAGTAAAGGTCCCCGACTCCGGCTATAATACAGATTATGTCGTCACGAATTACTGTTCCTTCGCGTATTGTGCTGCTCCCCAACACAGAAATGCCAAAAGCTCTGCAACTTGCCGAGTCCGTCGGGCAGCATCTTGCAGCCGCAGGCGCCAGCGTAAACACCATCATCGCCGAGCCTTCTCCCGCGCCCTCAGCCCCGGACCTGACCGGCGCCGACCTGGTCATCGTCCTGGGCGGGGACGGCACGCTGCTGCGGGCTGGGCACCTGTGCGCTCCACTTGGGATTCCTCTCTTGGGGGTCCAGGCAGGCAAGCTGGGCTTCCTCTCCGAGCTGACCGAATCCTCCTGGGAAGACGCGCTGCCGCGCTTGCTTTCAGGCAGTTTTCGCATTGAACAGCGCATGATGCTTTTAGCCCAGCTCATCAAGGAAGAGCGTGTAGGCGGCGAGTGGGACGTAATCAACGAAATTGTGGTCTCGCGCGGACGGATAGTGCGCCCGATTGAAGTGCGCGTGGACCTCAACGAAGGCTACCTCACCTCCTACATCGCGGACGGTCTGATTGTCGCCACAGCCACCGGTTCCACGGCTTACGCGCTGGCAGTCGGCGGTCCGATTTTGCCGCCCGAGCTGCGCAATATGCTGCTTCTGCCCATCGCTCCGCATCTTTCGCTCGACCGCGCGGTCGTGCTGGCGGAAGGCGCTTCCGTAGTACTGCGCGCCCACTGCGACCACGAAGCGGTCATTAGTGTGGACGGCATCGACCCCATCCGCCTGAACGATAACGACGCTGTGCGCGTGACGGCTAACCAGCATTCTCTGAAGATGGTGCGCTTTGGCGAGCCGAACTACTTCTACCACCGTCTGGCAACTGTCCTGCACGATAATCCCGCTCTAAAACAAAACCATCATGACTGAAAACGAAAAACAAAACACCATCAACGTCCCGCAGGAGGAAATCGTCCTGCGCTGTAACCGCTGCAACAAACCCATCACGCCCGAAACGGCCGTGCTGACGCCGACTGGATACCGCTGTAAAGAGTGCATCCGCTCCCAACAGAAGATATTCGATACCACCAAAGGATTGGACGTGCCCCTGGGCTTGCTCATTTCCGCGCTGATTGCCTTTGGCGGCAGCTGGCTGGCCGGGCGCATCGGCTTCCTGATTTTGCTCGTCGCTCCGGGGGTGGGCACGCTGATTGCCAACGTGGTGCGCTGGACTGTGCGCAAGCGCCGCAGCAAAGCGCTGGGCAAAGCTGTTCTGTGGGGCAGCATCCTGGGATGCCTGCCTCTGGTCCTCCTGCGACTGCTTCCGCTGCTTGGCGCGAACGGCGGTCAGGCAGTCCTGGGCGGGCTGCTGCCGTTGGTCTGGCAGGCAGTCTACGCGCTGCTCCTGGTTTCCAGCGCTTATTATCAATCTACCGGCATAAAACTGAACTGAGGTCCGGCATGCTTGCAGAGCTGCGCATCCAAAACTTCGCCATCATACAGGATCTGACCCTTGCTTTTTCAGACGGGCTGGTGGTCCTCACCGGCGAAACCGGCGCGGGCAAATCCATCATCCTGGACGCGTTGAATGCCGTGCTGGGCGGTCGGGTGGATGTGAACGACATCCGACGGGACAGTGACAAAGCCGTGATTGAAGCTTCCTTCGACCTGGACGTGCATACCGCCGAGGACGTCAGGGCTCTGCTGGAGCCGGAGGAACTGTGGGAAGGAAACAGCACGCTCACGCTCTCGCGCGAAATCCGCGCCAGCGGCCGCAGCGTGGCGCGCGTAAACGGGCGCAGCGTCAGCCTCTCACTGCAATCTGAGCTTGGTTCTTTACTGGCGGATATCCACGGGCAGTCCGAACATTTATCGCTCCTGAAAGTGCGCCGCCATCTGGATCTGCTGGACCGCTTCGCCCATCATGAAGGCGCGGTCAATGAATACACCCAGCTTTACCGGAAGTGGCTGGACTTGGGCTCGGATTTAGAAAAGCTCCTGGACCTGCAGCAGTACGCCAAAGACCGCACGGATATGCTTAAGTATCAAGTCCAGGAGATTGAAGCCGCGCGACTGAAAGCTGACGAGGAGACCGATTTGCGTCAGGAACGCACGCTGCTGGCAAACGCGGAAACCCTGCACAGCCTTTCGCGCCAGGCGCTCTCTGCCCTGGATGAAGGCGCGGACGCCCTGCCAGTGACTGACCTGCTGGGTGAGGCACAGCACGCCCTGAACGAACTGGCGCGGATTGACCCGCAAATGAACGGCATGAGCGAACGGGCGGCGCAGGCTCTGAATACTGTGTCGGAAATTGCCTACGAGCTGCGCGGTTACCTGGAGAACATTGAATTCAATCCGGCGCGGCTGGACCAGATCGAGGAACGGCTGAACACCCTGAATTTCCTCAAGCGCAAGTACGGCGGCAGCGTGGAGAGCGTAAAGGCTTATCTGCAAAAGGCCAAAGACGAGTTAAGCAATGTGGAGACTGTAGAAGAGCAGATTAGCGAAGTGGAGCAAAAAAAAGGCCAGATAGAGCAAGAGCTTGCTGTTCTGGCTGAGAAGCTTAGCGCTGAAAGGCGGACGGTCGCGCTGAAACTTGAAAAAGGCGTGGAAGCCCAGCTGCAGAACCTGCAAATGAAAAACGCGCGCTTCCAGGTCCTATTTTTGCAGGTTCAGCACCCGGAAGGGTTGGAAGTGAACGGCCAGCGCCTGGCTTTCGATGGAAACGGTATTGACAACGTGGAATTCCTGATTGAAACCAACCCAGGCGAGGGCTTGAAACCGCTGGTGAAAATCGCGTCTGGAGGCGAGACTTCCCGGTTGATGCTCGCGCTGAAGCACGTGCTTGCCGAAGCAGACCAAATCCCTACCCTGGTTTTTGACGAGATTGACCAGGGCATCGGCGGACGGGTAGGCGTCATCGTAGGGCAGATGCTCTGGCAGCTCGGGCGCAAACATCAGGTGATGTGCGTCACCCACCTCCCGCAGCTGGCTGCCTACGGCGACCAGCACCTGCGCGTTTCCAAGCACGAAGTGGACGGCCGCATCCTGACCCAGGTGCGTGAGTTGGACGCAAGCGAGCGTGAGCAGGAACTGGCAGGCATGGTCGGGTCTGTCAGCGCAGGCACGCTGCAGTCCGCGCGTGATTTGTTACACGCAGTGGGGGTATATACGGGTAAAATAAAAACAGTCAGCCAAACTCACCCATAGCTGACTGCTGACAACGTCATACGCAGGGGAAAGATCCTGGCGGATAGCTACACAAAGAGAGGATACCCATTATGCCAAAGACCAGCGAGATACTCGGTGTCATTCTCGGAGGAGGACAGGGCAAACGCCTTTACCCGCTTACCTCCGAGCGTTCCAAACCCGCGGTGCCAATTGCCGGGAAATACCGCTTGATCGACATCCCCATCAGCAATTGCATTAACTCCGATATTTTCCGCATCGCGGTGCTAACGCAATTCAACTCGGTCTCGCTTCACAGGCATATCTCCCAGACCTATTTGTTCGATTCTTTCCACCCTGGTTGGGTGCAAATCTGGGCCGCGGAACAAACCATGGAACACACGGACTGGTACCAGGGCACCGCGGACGCCGTCCGCAAGCAGCTGATGGAAATCATCTCCACCAAATGCCCTTATGTGTTAATTCTGGCTGGCGATCACCTATACCGCATGGACTACGCCGATATGGCGCAGTTCCATTGGGATAACAACGCGGATATCACCGTCGCCGTGCAGCCCGTCCCCAAGTCCGAAGCCTCCCGTTTCGGTTTGCTCAAGCGCGCGGAAGACGGCCGCATTACCGATTTCGCTGAAAAACCCAAGGATCCTGTAAAGCTGGCCAGCATGGTCAGCCGGGACGACCCGGAGAGCCCTTATCTGGGCTCCATGGGAATATATCTGTTCAACACAGAGCTGCTGGTAAACGTCCTGCGGAAAAGCGGCGAGCGCCTGGATGACTTTGGCGGCGACATTATTCCCTACCTGATTGGTCATGGGGCTTCGGTCTACGGATACAACTTTGAGGGTTATTGGCGCGATATCGGAACGATCCGCTCCTTCTACGAGACTAACCTGGAACTGACCGACGAGAAGCCCGGCTTTGACTTCTATGACCCCGACAAACCAATTTTCACGCATCCGCGCTTTCTTCCCTGCTCGCGCGTGATAGGCTGTTCTTTCAAAAAGGTGCTCATCGCGGAAGGCTGCAACATTGAACACGCAGCTATCGAACACTCCGTGATTGGCGTGCGCAGCCAGATTGGTGAAGGCTCGGTCATCAGAGATACTATCATGATGGGTGCTGACTATTACGGAGTGCTAAAGAACGGCGCGCCGCTTGGTATCGGCCGGAATTGCGACATCCAGGGCGCGATCATCGATAAGAACTCCAGCATCGGGGATAATGTGGTCATCAAACCCTTCCCGGTGGACATGGAAACAGACCACGCGCTCTACACGGTGCGGGATGGGATCGTAGTAATCCCCAAACATACCACTATCCCGGCCGGGACGGTCATCGCGCCGTAAATTTGTCAGGGTTTTAATCATAAGCTCCGGAGAAATCCGGAGCTTTTACGTCGGGGGAGCGAAGCGCAGCCAATACGCCGCGATACCAAACGCCACTGCCACGTTGAGAGAGCCCTTGCTGCCGTTCATGGGCAGGGACAAGGTTTCTTCCGCCAGCGCCAGCAGCCCGGGGTCCACTCCGGCTTGCTCGCTACCGACCATCAGGAGCAGCGGTTTGTCGTTCGCCGTTCCCGGCCGAAAAGTAAAAAACGGCCGCGCGTTCGGCGCGTTTTCCAGCGCCAAAAGGATGTATCCGCGCGCTTTCAGGTCAGCGGCCAGTGTCAGCGCGTTTGGGGCGCTTTCCCAGGGGACGGCTTGCTCTGCGCCCAGACCAGTTTTGGCAATTTGCGTCTGCCGCGTTGGTCGCGGGGTAATGCCGCCTAACCAGAGCTTGCGCACTCCCGCGCCGTCTGCCGCGCGAAACACAGCCCCGACGTTCAACGCGGAGCGGAGGTTATCGAGCAAGCCTTCCAGCGCAAATCGACCGCCGCGCCCGGCGTTCTCCGGGGCGCCGGGAGCAAGCGCTTTTTGCGAGCGGCTGAGTTGGCTGCCGCAAAGCGGGCAAAAACTGCCCTGATACTGCTCCAAATCGAGGGGAAACCGCAGTTGGCAGGCGGGGTTCTGACACTGCATAAACCAGATGTCCAAATTCATCCCTTTCAGCGGCTTGAGGCCGGGTGACACGCGCTTAAAGTGTTAGACGCCTGGGTGAGGGGGGCACCCAAGCGTCTAACAAATATAGTATAACCGCTATTAATAATAAATACAAGTTTAAATAACAAAAAAGCAGCTTTAATTATTTGAAAATCATAAGAAATTCCTGAAGAACACGCTGCAGCGCGATCAGCGGTTGTATTCCTGACCCGTGGCGGTGCAATACGGCTCGAAGTGATATCCGCGCAGGGTGAGTTCATGCAAAACAAGCTCCAATCCGCGCACCGTTTCACTGCGGCCCTCACCGCCGTCGTGCATCAGCACCACGCGATAAGGTTCCAGCTCTTTTTCCACAGTTTCCAGAATTTCCTCTCCGGAGATGCCAGTCCAGTCGCGCGTATCCAGATGCCACATGGAAATCGCGTAGTTCATGTCGTGAGCGTACCTGTAAACGCTGTCGCTCACCGCGCCGTAAGGCGGGCGCAGACAGGGCGTAAGCTGATCTTGCAGGTCCTGCCGGCTGCTGAGGGCATCCAGGATGGCGTCGCGGGTATCCATGATTTCCAGGTAGAAGTCGTTGTATCCCAATTTGTTCAGCTCAATATGGTTATAACCGTGCAGCCCAATCATCTGCCCGGCTTCCGCCACTTCCAATGTAATCTGGGAATACGAGCGCGCGTTGCGCCCGATTTCGTAAAAGACGGCGGTGGCGTGATATTTTTGCAGAAGCGCGAGCACCTGGGGAGTCCAATCAGGGTCCGGACCGTCGTCAAAGGTCAGATAGATCACCAGTTCGGGGTTTGCCTGCGGCAAGTCTTGCGCGGAATCCGCCGGCTGGTCCGGTGCGGTCCAGTTATTCACGAGCTGAATGAAAGCCTGGGTGCGTCCGGGGTCAGCGCTCTGCCCGGCAGGCGGGAGGTCCTGCGCAGCAGGCGCAGCAGGCGCAGCCAGGACAGGCGCGGGAGCAGATAACGCCAGCCCTGCCAGCGCAGCCAGATAGAGGATGCTAAACAGCCACTTTTTCATGATGCATGCCTTCATACACCTGCATTATATATGGACTCCAGGCGTTTTTCCACATGGATCAGGACATAAGCTTTTACCAAAAGTTGCAGGACCTATGCCAAAATAGGTTTGGGGCGGCTATTGGGCAATCTGCGCGGGAAGCAGCTCCCAGGACGCGCCTCCATCTTCGCTGCGGTAGAGAAAATTGCTCTCCTGTTCAAGCTCTCCGACCGGGGAGACCAACAGCCAACCCTGATTCGCGTCCGTAAAATCCAGATTGAGAGGGGTAAAACCGACGGGGAGCGCGCCCGAGAGGTCTTCCCAGCTCAAGCCGCCATCGCGCGTACGGAACAAAACGGATTCTCCCAGCAACCACCAATTTTGCGCGTCCGCAAAGACAAAATGGCCAGCCAGGGGCAGCGCAGCGAGGAAGTCCCAGGTTTCGCCGCCGTCCATGGAGTGATAGAGCATTGTGCGCGTATCCCCAGCGGGAAGATAGACGCGCAAAGGTAAAACAGCCTCTGTGGCGTTAAAAAACACAGGCGGCAGGCTCTCAACCATCGCGTCGGTAGCATCATCTGGCAGCGAAACATCCTGCAGAAACCAATTCACGCCGCTGTTACTTGTGCGGAATAAGTAAATGAAGTCATTTATAGGCTCACTTCCAGCAACCCAACCATTATTCAGGTCCGGAAAGATAAAGCCGCTCTTATGACCGCCGGCGGGGAGGGAGGGATCTCCCATGCCGGGCTCGTGGCTAAAGCGCTGTTCCCAGCTCAAACCTCCGGCCGCGGATTGGTAAATCGCCA
>JBCFBH010000069.1:0-8988 GCA_038562595.1 Anaerolineaceae bacterium | reverse complement strand
TTAAAAGAAGGGGAGAAAAGTCAATTTTGAGTTGTCATGGGGCAGTGTAGATCGTTTTTCTGGCGAAAAAGACATCAATAAGCCAGTTTTGCGAAGAAATTGCTGGTTATTCAACACCCTCATTTCGGACTCAAGAATTTCGGACTCAAGAATTTGGTTCATTTGGCTTGGTTCTCAAGCGGCATTTCCATACAGGATGGGACGAATTTACTTCCAGCGTCACACGTGTTCCCTCCTCAGCCACGCGATGGGCATTGTGATTCAAGCGTAAATCCCAATTTTTTCCTTTGGCCTTGCGGGAGCCCCGCACTTCCGTTCGGTTCGGATGATTTGATCATGAGCAGCCTATTCTATTGTGGCTGGCGTACGGTTGTATTCAACGAAAGACTTACTGACTGACTGAAAAATGGAACGGGCATCTTGAATACCGAAGGCGGCACAGGCATCTCTCTGTCGTCTCAATTAATCTTTCCACCGCTACTTATACAGTATGGGCATGGAATTTCGGGCGACCAGCGTTTCGCATTATTCAAATAAGTTCCCTTGTATCCAGCTATCGCGGTAAGGACCGGGCCGGTGTTCGCGCAGGCAAACGCCTGTCTTCCCCGCGGCATCCGCGCCGGCATAGTCTTCCACGCCCTGCTGTAACCCGAGCTATCTTCGAGGACCTGGCAGTTCTTTCCTCAGTTGACCACCCGCCGCCTCAGACGGGCAAGTACTGGATGCCAGCAGACGCCGGCCTCAGGGCGTGGGCAGCGGCCGGGGCACAGATGTTCTCCACGACCTGCCATCCCTGATAAAGGCGCTGGCGCGGGCTGTACAAGCCTTGCCCATCGTGCATGTAACGCACCTGAAGCGAGCCCCCGGCTGCTCTAGCTACTGTGTGGGCTCCAGCCCCGCGCTTTAGGTTCCTCTACTCCCGGTTAGGTCGGTCATCGGTGTTTTCGGTCTGGAAAGCGGTCCTTAAGCTTTTGGCGTCCCTAATGCGCGTCAATCCAGTCCAGGCGGGAATGAGAGTATAATTATTAAGGATATTTATTGAGGAGACACCATGAAAACTTATAAGCTTGACCCAGCCAAACTGCCTGCCCAGAGGAAGTCGCTCATCTTGGTCTATGGCATTACCTTCCTGGTGATGGCTGCCATCTCCGTGGGCATCAACTGGAACCGCGAAAGCATGCGGTCCCTGCTCTGGATGTTACCGCTGATTGCGGCTTTGTTTGTTTATTCCGGCTGGCGGGCTTACCAACAGCGCCAACAACTTTGGGAAGAATATGCCTTCTCTATCTCAGAGGACGGTTTGGTGCTGCACCAACCAAAATACCCGGAACTGAAGCTCTCCAAGGCGGATATCATCGAAATCGAAGATGTCAAGAATGGAACCTACGTCACAACCACGCATGGAAGACGACTTTTCGCGATTACCAAGCTCTTCCCGGATGCGGATTATGCCGAACTGCGTGCCACGATGCTGCGCTGGGTTGAGGAGAATAAAGCCAGTCCGACCGAGGTTGAAGCGCCAGCGGATGAACCCGCACAGGAAGAAGACTTGTTGGATCAGGATTAGCCAGTTTTGCTAACGCTCAAACAAGATCGGTCTCTTTGCGGCCGGTCTTTTTGATTCCGATTTTTCTGCTCCCTGGAGCGGGACGGTGTTTGTGAAAGCATCGCGCGATTAACGCAGGTGTTTCGACATCTTCCAGGCGGGTTCGCGCATCGTCTGCCAGACGCCCTGGTCATCCTGGAACTGCCATACGCCGGAGCTGTACCCTATGACTTCATACCCGCGGCGTTCATAGAGCGCGCGCGCCTTGGTGTTCTCCTGCGCCACATTCAGGCGCACGGTTGTGTAGCCGCGCAGCAAAAGGATGTTCTCTACATAACTGAGCATGTAGCTGCCCAGACCCATGTTGCGGTAAGCCGGCTTAATCCGGAAAGAAAACAAGTACGCCCGGTGCAGACCATCAGCGACTTCTTTATTGCGCGAATAGAGCAGAATGAACACCTGCCCGACCATCACGCCAGCGCTGGTCTCAGCGACGTAAATCAGGGTTGTGCCAGCCCGGGACGCCTCAAAATGTTCGGCGTAAAGCTTTCTAAAGTGCTGGTACTCACCCTCCCATTCCAGCGCGGGCAGGTCAGCTTCGCGGATAGGGCGGATGAGGATCTCTTCACCGTCCGGAAGCTGGTAAACGCTTCCCATCGCGGGTTGTAGGCTCATTTCGCGTTGAGGAGACGATCGAGCAGCGCGTTTTCTTCCTCCGCAGAAGTGACGCTGCCGTCAAGCCAGGCTTCCCGGAGCGCGTTCAGGATATTCTGAAATTCCGGAGAGGGCGAAAGACCGCGCGCGCGCAGGTCATCGCCAGTGTGGAGTGGTTTGACATGTGAGTAGCGGGTCATGTACAAGCGCAGCGGCTCGCGCAGGATGGGGTCTTCCGTGCTTTGATATACCGCGGTCAGGGCCAGGGGGGAGATGTCTTTGAGCGCGCGCACGACCAGACTTGGTTTCCGCGTGGCAAGTTCGGGCAGCAAGCGGCGCAGTTTGGCAGTATCGCTGATCGCGCTGACGACCCGTGTGGGGATTCGCAGCCGGGCGCTGACCTCTTCAAGCTGCTCCGAATCGAGATCCTCTAACCAGTAGCAATAGCCAAGCACCTGACGCAGGTTTAACTGGCTCTCATGCGTCTCGGTTTCCCATTCGGCGCGGGCTGCCGGATTATTCAGATACGCAATGCGTATCTCCAGTGCAGGGCTGCAGGTCAGGTTCGGGTTGATTACTTCGAGGACGCTTAGACGGTCCATTGCCCTCAAGACGGTGCCCACGTTGTATTCCAGTAATATCAAATCCAATTCGTGCCTCAGCCGAGTCCCTGAAATTTCATTCAGGAGGGAGAGGCTGGAGCTTAAAAGACTGAGCGTTCTGGGGTCAATTTTAAAATCAAATCTGGTGGAGAAGCGTATTGCGCGCAGGATACGCGTAGCGTCATCCACGAAGGAAAGCGCGTGCAGCACCCTGATGATGCGATTCTGCAGGTCGTGATAGCCGCCCCAGAAGTCGTACAGTTTGCCGTAATAAGGGGCGTCCAGGCGCAGCGCCATGGTGTTGATGGTGAAGTCGCGGCGGTGCAGATCCATCTTGATGCCGCTGCGTTCGACGGTCGGCAGGGCGGCGGGGCGCTCATAAAATTCGGTGCGCGCGGTGATTAAGTCCAGGTGCTGCGGCAGCGCCAGGAAGTCCATCGGCTGATTTGGAAGCAGTTTCTGCGCCAACGCTTCGCGCTCATCGCCAATCAACCACTTGGCTGTACTAAAGCGGGGATGCGTGACTGCCCTGCCGCCAAAGTTTTCCACCAGTTGGGCAACAAAGACGCTCGCGTCGCCTTCCACAACAATGTCAAAATCCTGGCTGGGTTGTTTGAGCAGTAAATCCCGCACAAAACCGCCAACGATATACGCCTGCATGTTCAGTTTGCCCGCCAGGCGCGCAATCGCCTGCAGCAGGATTTGGCGCGGATAGGGGATAGCGCTGTGCAGGCGCCGGACCATATCTTCCTGGCTGGGGATATTGTTCTGCAGAACGTGCGTACTTATCAGGTCCGTGCGGGTCACAATTCCGATGATTTCATGGTTTTCAGGGTCCATCACGGGCACCTGCCCCCAGCCGCTGGATGCCATGACCTCCTGCAGGTAATCCAGGGTGTCGTCGGGTGTGACGAAAACTGTGCCAGCGTCCATCAGGATACCGGCGTTGGCGATCATCTGATGGCTCAGCGCACGGTCCACGTTGCGGCGGGTAATCAAACCGACAACCTTGCCGTCCTCAATCACCGGGTAGCCTTCAAAGCCGTAGCGTTTCATCAGGTCGGCGACGGTTTCCACTGGCATGTCTGGAGAAACAAGCAGCGGTTTGCGCGACATGATTTGTTGTACCCGCAAAGAGGGATGCACGATTTCCGGAAGAATTTCCACCACATGCTGGTAAGTTTTCTTCCAGAAAACAGGCACCTCGTTCGCCACCGGGCGGCTTTCTGACCGAATTAACGCGGAAGCGGCGCGTTTGTGCCCGCCGCCCCCAAAGCGGTGCGCCAGCTGCGCCATATCAATTTCGTCGGTGGTGGAACGCGCCACCAGCCGGATGCCCTGGCGGGTGGAGACCAGCAGCACAAGGCCGTCCGGGTTCAGGAATTCACGCATGTGATGCGCCACTGTGGAGATTTCGTCCTGAATATCCAGCGCGTTGGCTTTCGCGACCAGGATGGTAAATTCGTGGATTTTATGAGAAGTGATGTCTTTCATCAAGCGGTCGTAGAGGAGCAACTGAGCGTTGGAAAGCGGGGGATTCAAGTAGCGCGACGCTATGGTCAGGTCCGCGCCGTGCTCCAGCAGGAAGGCTGCCGCGAGCAGGTCTCTGGGCGTGGTTATCGCGTAGCTGAGCGAACCGGTATCCTCGTAAATACCCAGCAAAAGCAGGGTCGCCTGGGCCGGGGAAAACGGGATTTGGGATTCCCGGAGCTTTTCCACCAGAACAGTCGTGCAGGCGCCGGTGTCATACAGGTTTACTGACCAATCGGAGATTGTGTGCGCCTTGCGCGGGTGGTGGTCAATCACAATCACTTTGGTAAACGCGGAGAGTCCCTTGAGGGTGATCAGCGATTGGGTATCTACGAGCATCACCTGGGTGATGGGTTCGTTTGGCAGCTCGCTGACCGTGCTGAAACCCAGTTCGTACTGGAATTTTTGGAGGAAGGCCTGACCGTTGCGATTGATCTGGCGGGGCAGCAGGGCATAAGCGTCCTTGTCCAGAAGGTGGGCGCCCAGAAGGGAAGCCAACGCGTCCAAATCGGCTTGTTCGTGGGTCAGGATGACTCTCATTGCCAGCGTCCTATTCAGCAGAGTGGTACGAAACCATCGTTAATTACCAGGCAGCCAGGCGGCCTGCTGCTGCAGATTATAGGCATTATAAATGACTTGTGAAAGGCGCGCAAAAAGCCAGTTGCCTTCATCGAAAACCAACTGCCGGCTGGAGTTGATGAAAATGATGAGCACATAGTCTCCGCCGGGAGTGGATACAACTGCGGCATCGCTCATGGTGTGAAGCAGCCCGTCCAGGTCGGAGGTCCAGCCGTGTTTATGCGCGGCGGAAGCCTCTGGGGGCAGCCCGGCTTCAATCAACGCGCCAATTTTGTTCTGACCGAGCAGGTCCAGCATCGTCTGGCATTCTGCCCGGCTCACCTGCCCAGCAAAGAGCGCGTCTTGCGCGTCGGCGGCTTGCGAGCAGCGCACAATGCGCGCGAGCAAATCGCCAATCTCGGAGGGCACCGTCTGGTTGTAGAAATCAGGGTCCAGGTACACATCCGTGCGAGAGTTGGCGGGCGTGCTGAAGCGCTGCAGCAGCGGCGCGCCGGAGTAAAAATAGCCGGCAAGGAAAGTGTTCTGATAACCCAGCGCCCGCATGTCTTCCGTCACAATCAGCGGACCAAGGTTTTCATCCAGGTAGGTGCTCATCAACGCGTCGCCGGGAGGGTTCTCCGAATGAATAATCATCCGTTCCATCCAGTATCGCGCGGTATCAGGCGTGGGCTCGTCCAGGTGTTTCAGGACGGAGGTCATAATCGGGATTTTGATGGTGCTTGCCGCAGAATACGCCACGTCCGGCGGGACCGTCTGGTTAGCGCGGACGGCAAAGTGCAGCGCGTCTTCCCCGCTGAGAGGCTGCAAATAGATTTCCACCAGTCCGTCAAATCCATCCAGCAGGATGGTCTGGCGCAGGAAGACTTCCAGGTTGGCGGGGTTCAAGCCGAGCGCTGGCGTTTCACGTACAGGCAGGTCGGCCGTGCGGTTGGAGGCGGAAAAGAGCATTGGTTCCAGGACGGTCAGCGCGGCTTCGAGGTCCAGCGCGTAGCCGGGCTGACCGGGGGCGTAGTTGGTGCTGTAGAGAATGGGCAGGGCTTCGCTGGCTGGTTGGTCGTAGCGCGGTTGGATAGCAGCCGACAGGAAAGCGCGCGCGGCGTCAGTATCCAGGCTGGCCTGGAGCGGGAAGTCCTGCGCGTAATCTGGAGCGCTCTGACCCCACAGCTGCCGCCACCAGCCGCCGCGCGGAATTTGCCGGTCAAGCGCGTCGAGTGAGGCAGCTGTGTCGAGCGAGAAGCCAAGCTCCCCGGGCAAAAACTGCATGCGCGCTCTGTTGTAGCGCAGTTCCACAGGCATGCCAAAGACGTCCTTCAGACGCTGTTCCGCCTGTTCACGCGTCAGCCCTCCGATAGGAACCTGCGCCATGCTTACGCCGCCAGGATACAGCCGGGAAGAAGCCCTGTATTCGGTGTAATCTTTAAGCAGGATGAACAGGCTGAAAAGCAAAAAAAAGAGACCAAATCCACCAATCAACCAGCGCAGCGGATCAACTCTCGAGCGGCGGGTGCTTGTTTTCATCACTGTGATTTTACCAGAATCACAGAATGTTTCCGTTGGAACCTGTATGGACTGCGCATTTTGGATGTCAGCTAAAGTAATTTATAATGGAAGTAACAGCATAGCGCTTGGAGTATTTATGACTGAAAAAACGAAGAAAAAGTTCGGGCTCCTGCCCAGGGGGATATCCGGTTTGGTGACAGCCGGAATATTGACCTCCGCGGCGTGGATTCTTTACAGCCGCAGGTATATCGATCATCATGCCAAAGTCAAAGGCGTACTGGAGGCGGAGCAGATCTGCTTTGACGCCCCGACCGCCGGAAAACTACGCTATTTTGCCGATAAACGCAGCAGTGGGCGACCGCTCGTGATCTTGCACGGCATCCATGCCGCTGCTGGCGCGCACGATATCGCCCCGATTTTCAACGCTTTCCGATCACAGCGCCCGGTCTACGCGTTGGAATTGCCTGGTTTTGGCGGCTCTGAATGCAGCGACCGCCCTTACCGCCCGAGTATGTACCAGACCGCGCTGACTGAGTTCATTCGAGAGCAGCTGGGCGAACCTGTGGATGTGGTTGCCCAGGGTCTTTCCGCGGAATTTGCTGCCCTGGCGGCCCAGGCGAACCCTGAGTTGATTCGCTCGCTCACCATGATTTCTCCCACTGGCTTTGAAATGCCTCCGGTTGGCAATCTCAGCGAAAAATTGGGCATAAAGAACCTGTCGGACCTGCTATACGCGCTCTTGGCTGTGCCGCTGTGGAGCCTGCCCCTGTTCGATATCCTCTCCAGCCGGCCGCGCCTGAGCCTGCATTATCGCGAACGCTTTGAGGCTGACGTCCCGGAAGAATTGGTGAGCATCGCCTATGCCAGCGCGCATCAGGTCGGGTCGCATTTCGCGCCAATGGTGTTTGTCAGCGGCAGATTATCTGTGCGCGATGTGCGTGAAAAAGTGTACGACGCGCTGACCCAACCGGTGTTGGTGGTGTATGACAGCGAACCGGGTAGAGGCTTTGATATGCTGCTCCCGACCGCCCGGGCACACAGCAACTGGACAGTCAGACGCATCAGGCAGTCGCGTGGAATGCCGCATTTTGACCGCCCCGGCGAATTCTTCCATGTGTTGGAGGATTTTTTGAAGGCGCAGGACAAGCGCAAGGGTTAAGCATCACGCCGGGTCAGGTCGTACAGTGAGGTTAGTATGGAAACCAAGCCTTCTCGCTCCGGAATTCATCCGCTTTCTATCCTGGCGGCAATCTTCTTTGCTGCGGCAGTCCTGGGTCTGGTTTATCTTTTGGTCCGCCTTACCAGTCCGGAACCACCCGCGGAGCAAGAAATCCCTACCGCTGTGCTGACAATGATTCCAGCGCCGACGCATACTCCCACGCCGCCGCCCACCCTGGCGGCTGCAGAGGAGACACAAACCGCCGCGCCCCTGCTTCCACCGGGAACAATTTGGGTCGGCACATATGTCAAAGTAAGCGGCACAGGCGGCGCGGGACTGCGCATGCGCGCGGAACCCGGCACTGAGGCGGAAATCCACTTCATGGCAATGGATGAAGAGGTCTTTCTGGTTATTGGCGGTCCAGAGGAAAAGGATGGTTACGTCTGGTGGCAGCTCAAAGCATCGTACGACGCCAACCGTACTGGCTGGTCCGCGGAATCGTTTTTGAGCCTGATAGAGACGGCCACCCCGACCCCATAGCGAAAGCCGCTTTCAGGACAGGAGTTTGAGATTGGCTGTTTTTGAACGCAAGAAGAACGCGAAGAACAAGAAACAGAGCAGCGCGGCTGGAAAAGCAGGCGCCGATAGCACCCGCCTATGGGTAATCGAGAGCCACGCGGAAGCATCCGTCGGTAAGGTGCGCAAACAGAATGAAGATGCCGTCTTCGCCATGCATGCCCGCATCCTGACCCCCGGATTGCAGGCAGCCTACGGGCTGTTTATCGTCGCGGATGGGATGGGTGGCCATGAGAACGGCGAGCTTGCCAGCAACACCGCGGTGGCGGCAGCAGTACACGAGGTACAGCAGCAGCTTTTTGGGCGGCTGGAGCAAAGTACCAGCTTGCCTTCCGCGCAGGAAGTGGAATCGGTTTTAAAGTCTGCGGCACAAGCCGCCCAGGAAGCGGTGCTGAAAAGCGTTCCCGGCGGAGGTACGACCCTGAGCGCGGCGCTGGTGATTAATAATCTGATTTTCTTCGCGCATGTGGGAGACAGCCGTATTTACCTGTACGCCCCGCAAACGGGGCTGGAAGCCCTAACCAAGGACCATAGCGTCGTGCGCCGGCTGGTAGACCTGGGGCAAATTTCGGCGGAGGAAGCGCAAGGCAACCCCCTGCGCAACCAATTGTTCCGCGCGGTCGGGCAGAGCGCAGGCTTTCAAGCCGACCTGGGCTCCCTGGAACTGAAAGAGCCCTGCACGCTGCTGCTGTGTTCTGATGGTCTGTGGGGGTTGGTGCCCGAAGAGACGCTGTTGAAGACCCTGGAAAGAGGGCAATCCGCGCAGACAAGCGCAGAAAGCCTGCTAAACGCCGCGAATAAAGCAGGCGGCAGCGATAATATTTCCGTGATTGTTGTCAAAA
>JBCFBH010000068.1:0-9021 GCA_038562595.1 Anaerolineaceae bacterium | reverse complement strand
ATTCCAGCTTTTTCAGGTACCTCAGCTTCAGAACCTTGGGTACAATTGCTGAAGCGTCAACTCAATGACAGCCTCTCGATCAATAACTTCTTCTAAATCTAACGAAAAGTGAAACAGTATCAAAGCCATTTGTCCATGCACTCGGAGAGCTGATTTTCAGGGTACTCCCCGTGATGCCTCAAATTAAAATGTTACTTTAAGGTAACATTCTTTTTGAGCCAACGTTCCTTCCTAAAGTACGGTTATTTTTAAGGCAATTCGCTCCCGCCGGTGGACCCCAACCTGTTGATATAATTGCGTCGTGGATTCAATGCGTCTTTTTGTCGCTTGCGATTTCTCCCCGGGAACGCTTACAAAAGTATCCGCTTTTGCGCAGGATCTGCGCGCCAGCTTGGGCGGCGTGCCGATTCGCTGGGTCTCCGCTGAGCTCTACCACCTCACGCTGCAATTTCTTGGAGAGGTGCCGGAGAATAAGCTGGGCGCGATCGAAACAAGTCTCGCATCTGTCGCCAAAAGGCACCGGAAAATTCCGGCTGAGCTGGCGGGGGCAGGCTGCTTCCCATCCCTCAAACAGCCGCAGGTGGTATGGGTCGGGTTGCGCCCCAATCCAGCGCTAAACCGGCTAACGCAGGATTTACGCGCCGCGCTTGGCACATTAGGTTTCGCGGATGAAAACAGGTTCAAGGCTCACCTGACACTCGGCCGCCTGGATAAGTATTCCTCCGAAGAACAAAAAGCCCGCGTTACGGCGCAGGTGGAGGTTGTAAAAGACTTCGTCATTGGACCGGACGAATTTGCAGAAATCGTGCTTTATCGCAGTGTCCTCTATCCGCGCGGTCCTGTATATACCACCTTGTATCGCGCCAGGCTTGAATCTATGCTAAACTAATACAGAGGTGCACACTGGAACCAATAACACAAGCAAAGAAAATCGTTACCTATTTGGAAGAAAAACTCGCCGAGGACATCCTGCTTTTGGATTTACGCGGCGTTTCTGATTTTACCGACTTTTTTGTCCTCGCCACCGGCACAAGTGACCGCATGCTTACCAGCCTGGCAGAAAATACCGAAGAAAAGGGCAAAGCCGATGGATTAGGTCGGCCCTATATCGAAGGGCTGCCGCTCTCGGGTTGGATGGTTATGGACTACGGCTCGGTTGTTGTCCATCTATTCTCCCCTGAAAAGCGCGACTATTACCAACTGGAAGAGCTTTGGAAAGCCGGGAAAATCCTCCTGCGATTAAAATAAAAAAAGCTCCGTAAAGGAGCCTTTTTTTATTTATCCTAATTTCAAATCCTGAATGATTTGCTGAGCGTGTTCTTCAGGTTTTACTTTTTCATAAATTTCCAGAATCTTACCTTCTTCATCAATCACGAAGGTCGTGCGCACGATGCCGAAATATTCCTTTCCCATCATCTTTTTCAAGGTCCAGACCCCGTAAGCTTCACTGACCGCGTGGTCCGTATCAGCTAACAGGAGAAACGGCAGGGAATACTTTTCCTGGAAACCTTTGTGTGATTTGACGCTGTCAGCGCTGACGCCCAGGATCTGCATGCCATTTGCGCGGAATAACGCGTAATTGTCGCGGAAGCTGCATGCTTCAGATGTGCAGCCTGGGGTATTATCCTTTGGGTAGAAATAAAGGATTAATTTCTTGCCCAGGTAATCGCTCAATTTGTGTGTGTCTCCGAATTGGTCCTGAAGTTCAAAATCCGGAGCTTTTTCTCCAATTCTTGGTGCCATAGCTCTCCTCTTGTTAAATCCTGTTGAGTGAATTAAACAGTTAATTGATGAGGAACGCAAATAGAAGCATATACAAAAGGCCGAGATACTGCAACACGGCAGTCGCACGCAAGACCCCCCACAGCGGCTTTAATCCGCGCGCAATCCGTTCCAGTTGGAAGACCTCAAAGAGGCTGAGAATCGCGAGCAGAGCGGCCGGCCAAGCAATGGGCCATGAGCCGCTGACAAAAAAATAGACGCCCAGGGCGATGTAGGCTGCGATGATTAAGCCGTGGTGCAGGTTCATGGTTTTTTCCCAGCCGATTGCAGTCAACAGGGAATATCGGCCTTTTTCTGCGTCCGAGTCGAATTTCTCAAACATCAGCGCTGCGGTAGACGCGAGGTACAGAAAGAACAACGGCAAACTTAGAAAGAACAGCATGCGTTCAGAGGGTATCCGCTGCAATATGGCTCCGCTGAACAGCATGACAGGAGCAACCACCAAAGCGTCTGTGAGCCATCGGTACGGCACCGTCCACAACCGGATTGAGCTGGCATTGATGAGGATTCCAACGCTTAAGAACGCCAGCCAAATCCAGCGGTTCCCCGAAAGTCCGCCAGCTCTAATCAGACCGTACAAGCAAAAGAGCAGCAAAAACGAGAGAAACAGCAGGAAAGCCGCCATCTCAGGCGATTGCAGCCTGTTTGAACGCGAGGCCGTTGAAAAGACGTTGATGCGCGAACTTGTGAGGTAATTCAGATTTCTTTCAAGCAGATAAAGGGACAAGAAAAAGAGCAGGCCAAGCAGAAGGATATTGAGATCCAATATACTCCCTGCGCGCTGCGCCAGGACCGCGCCCAGAAGGTAGGTGAAAGTCGAGGCGCCAATAAAGAACAAGTCTGCACTTTTGAGGATTTTACTGATCTTCTCCATACACGAATTTTAGCATAAAGCCACTTTATACCGCTCCATCGCGTTCCAGATGTTATAATCTTGACAGGTAACGCGCCTGTGAAAACATCAATTGATTTTCGTCGCTACTTTCCGGTTCTGCTCATTGCCCTGCTTTTTCTCTCGGGGACTGGTCTGGTCCTGTCCAAAACCAAACAAGTCACCGCGCTCGAATTGGTCGCGCCGGCAGGCTGCCCCTTAAACGGCTGCGCTGCGGGTCAACGCTTGAATATGCGTCTTTCGTTCCCGATCGAGCCGGTTTACAGCGCGGCTGAAAACGCCATGATTTGCGTAACCTCCACGGGCGGCTCAAATAACCCTGCGCTTATCCCGTTCACAGACTACAGCACCGGTTCAATCTCGGCGAGAGGGCTGGTCAGCAATGTGACTTATTCGCCTGTAGAGAGCTGCGCCGGGAACTCATTTGCCGGTGAAAATTTGATTGCAAGCGTGCAAGCCTGGCATACCGCCAGCGTCGCCGACCAATTAAACCTGGCGTTAAGGTTGAATAAGCTTGCCACTCTTGACGGTTCTGTGAAGTTCCACGTGTTTGAAAAAGATACCAGCGGCATCTGGATTGAGAAGAGCAGCGCGGTACTGGCGCTCAGTCTTTCCGCTTCCCAGGGAGCCACTGCTTATGTCGGCGCGGACAGCGGCGTTTGCAGCTTGAAAACGCCATGTTTCATCAACAGTGGCGATGATCTCCCTGGCGGGCTGGGAACAGGTCTTAAGGATGCTCTGGAGGCCCTGCCTGACGGTTCCAGCTCCGCGCCAAACACTATTAACATCCTGGGCACCTATCCCGTCAAATCCAACGAAGTGCTCGTTGACCGGCCTAACTTTATTCTGCAGGGTTCCGCCTCCAGCACGCTGACCGCCAGCGGCAGCGTTTGCTCAGCCCCGCTGCTTGGCATCACCAGCCGGGTGACGTTGCAGGGATTAGTCATTAACGACGGCGACTGCACGACTGTCTCCAGAAATTTGCTGCGCGTGAACAGCGCCTTACCTGTAACAATTCAGAACAACACCCTCCAACAGGGCGCTCACGCGATTGTTTACGAAGATAATAACGGCAGCCTGCTGGTGCAGTTCAACCACATTGCGAATAACATCGGCTACGCCATTCGTAGAACTGGTTTCGCGGGTTCCGGCTCCCTCAATGCCGTCGCCAACAATATTGTCAATAACGCCTGGTCCACCCAGGTAGAATGCGGCAACTCAGCCAATGGCCTTGTGGACCATAATTATTGGGGGCCGGGAATTTCACCTGCCAGCGCTTCCACGAACTGTGCTTTTACGGAAGGCAGTCAGTTGGGCGCGCCCATTTTGGCCCAGCCAGCCGGTGTCTCCGGGCAGCTTGCGCAGGTGACAACCGCGGGAACCAGCTTGTTCGGTTCTTCGCTGAATGTCCGCCGCACCAGCGGTGAAGATTACTGGTTATACGCTGTAAATCATGGTCAGGGCGCGGAGATCAATGTGCCATTTCTCGGTTACGGTACGGATCCGATGACCCCATGCTCCGCTTTTTATGACCTGTTTCTAGGGTCTTCACCCGGAAATGATACAGATTTGGTGGCGGCGTTTAAATACAATCTCAACAGCTCCTGCCAGGCGGTGATTGAATCCCAGAATTATTGCGGTCAGCCGGATTCACCGGAAAATTATCCGCTCTGGTGGTTTGACCCCAAGGATTCCGTGACCGAAAGTTGGGATAAAGTCGGTGAAGCCCCCAAAGGCAGCGGCGCCGGAGGCGCAGCCGGGCAGAGCGTGCAGTGCGACCTGAGCCAAAAAACCATTACAATGACTCTGGATGCAATCGGTCGTCCCAATCTCGGGCTGGATCTGAACAAAACCCCCTTCATCGTGGGTTTGCCCCTCCCCCTTGGAGTCCAACTCACACCGGAAGGGTTTACCGGAACTTATACTGTTAATCAGGCGGATCTGACCTGGACAACAATCAGCGAAAACAACGTCGGCGGTTTCCACATCTTGCGCAGCGAAAACAGCGCTGGCCCCTTCTTCCGCATTTCCAGCCTGATACCATCCGTTGGAAATCCATTTTTAGGGGGGATTTACACCTACACCGATTCGACCATCCAATTTGGAAAGACTTACTACTATAAACTGGAAGTAGTGGATGATGAGGACCTGACGATCCAGCTCTTTGGACCAATCACCATTGCCAGCGCCACTCAGACTCCGACAACGACGCTTACTTTCACGCCCACGCACACCCTAACTCCCACGAAAACCGGTTCAGTGACCCTGACGCTCACCAGGACCAGCACGCGCACTGCCACCCCAACGCGTACGCCGTACGTTTATCGCTCGCCGACCAGCCGCTACCAAACCAACACCCCCGTTATTGTGCGCACTGCCACCTCCCGGTTCCCGACACCGACACGCATCATTACCGGCACGCAAACGCTCACCACAAGCCCGCAGGCGAGCAGGACGAATCAATCGGAACCCTATCCAGTAGTCACCCTGGCAACGAGTCCCACGCAGCTGACGCCCGGACCGGATGTAAATCTAACCGCGACGCTGGAAAAGAGCGGCACCGGACCAGCCGCACTTGCACCCACCAATACCCCGACGCCAACCGCGCAAACCGGTCAGGAATTGGATAAAACTGACCGATACCAAACCGGTTTTTTGTGGATTATTCCCTTAGCTGTGGTTTTGATTGCTGCGATTGCCGGGCTTTTCATCCTGCTCCGCAAACGAAAAACTTCATAAAGCCTGTTTTTTGACTTTTAATTTCGAATATGCTATTCTATGGTTCAAATTACGGAACCGATAGGATACTTCAATGCAACGGGAACGAGTCTCTGAAAATGTGTATTGGTTTCAAAGTGAAGTCTACGCGCAAGTGACCGCCGGAGCAGTGATTGGACCACAGTGGGCGGTTTTAATCGATACCCTTATTCCGCAGGAAACTTCCCAAATTAAAGACTTTATCGAAAATGACCTTATGGTGCCGGTGCGGTATGTTATCGATTCGCACCATCATGCCGATCACAGTTGGGGCAATTCTTACTTCCCTGAAGCCATTATCATCGGGCACGCGCTGTGTCGGGAATTAATGTTGACCAAGAGCCGCAGCGCTTTGGAAGAAGCTGGACAGGAGAACCCATTTCTGCGCGAAATTGCCATCGTTCCTCCTCAGATCACTTTCTCTGAAGGCACAGTCAGCTTGCGCGTGGGCAAGAAGCAGCTCCAAATTTTCCATACGCCCGGCCACACCCCGGACAGTATCTCCGTCTTGGTGGAAGAAGACCGTATTTTGTTTGCTGGTGACGCTTTCATGGCAGTACCGTTTATTGTAGGCGGGAACCTCGATGATGCGGTTAAGACCATCAGCGATATTGGGAAAATGAGCCTGGAGAACATCGTTCAGGGGCACGGAGATATCATCCTGCGGGGCGAAATCGAAGATGCGTGCGCGTCTAACCTGACTTATTTGCGCAGTATTCAAAAAATCGCCAAAGCAGCCGCGCGGCGAAAAGACCCGCTCCAATTCCTCCAAACGCAGGATATCGAAGCCAGCGGGAAAAGCAGGGTCAGCCTCAGCGGCGTGGCAGAAGAACTGCATCAGAATAATTTGAGGGCACTCCTGAAAGAGATCTTAAGACAAAGAGAGGCTGGATGAGCGCGTCAGATCGTGCTTGCCAATAAAAGCATAGCGCTGCTGAGAATTACCATTAAAGCGGGCTCCACCAGGAGCTCGCGTATTTTTAAGTGCTGGATAATCCCGCAACTGACGCTTATCAGAATGTACAAGGCGGATGACAGTAGAACTCCATATTGCAGAGGGTTTACGAAGAAATATTGCAGGCTCACAGCCAGCTGCCCGACCAGCAGACTGACGACCAGCGCGTATTCCAGATGCCAACGGCCTTGTGTGCGCAGGTTCATTGAGCGTAAGGCGATGAAAATCGCGGCTAAGACGACCAACGGAATAACCACGTAAAGGCGCATCCGACCGGTCCTCAGGACCACGGATAAAATAAGGAACAATGCGTGAGAGAGACCAATCAAACCCAGGGATGCCGCGGGATGAATCTCGAAGCGCAGGTCCAGCACGTTGTATTCTGCGGCGAGTACCAACCCAAAAAGTAAGGAACCAAGCACATAAACGACCCACCAGACATTGCTGCGAGCCATCTCCCTCAATGTAAAGGAGAGAATGAAGATGCTCAAAGCCGGTAAGATGATGTTTGGAAGCAACTTCCAGGTGCCGCGGGAAGCATCCGTGAACTGTGGATGGCTGCGAAGCACCCAGATTGACCCTGTTGATGCGATCAGTGCAATGAGCAGCGGGAAGAACGCGTAAAGATTGAATTCGAAATTGAAGATGATGCCCAGGATGGCAGCGCTGTTCTGTCCCCCCGAAGGAGGAAGCGCGAAAGTCAACCCCAACATCAGTGAGGTAATAGCGGTAACGATGCTGAAACGATTAAGATTCGGAAGGTAGTTATTTGCTTCCATAAAGAGATTTTATCATTGCAGTCAGAAATTACGGACTTTAGATGACCGCCTACCATTGTAGGCTGCTTATGGAATTGCCTTAGCTCTGAAGCCAGTCGTGAATTTTCTGGTTTTCTTTTTCTCTGGTGACTTCCTGTAAGGCTATCTGGTCATTACTGATGATTCGAAGAATGTTTTTCGTATAGCGTCGGACCAAGTATAAAAAGCGAACTGGATAATACAATAACACGCGGGGGGAATTCGGGGAAATATTATATAAACGCGCCAGAAGATTTCTCGGAAGGAAAATTCTTCGCATCGCTATCCTAAATCTCCCTCCAATTCCAGCTGAGGAGAAACTGGCCAGGTCTGGAGTGAGGTCAAAAGTGGTCTTACTGGTAATGATTTGTAATTTTGCTGCCGCAAGAATATCCTGGTCCATATCTGCAAGATGAAGATAGTTATGTGCAGTTAAAGGAATTTCTATGCCAAGGAAATCCTTAAGCAGAGCAAAAGTAAGCCTGAGGATTTTTTCTAGCCCCCAAGATTTTGCTCTTTCACACAAGACATACCAATCAATCTGACCGCCTGTGGAAGCAAGTACTTCCTGAATATCCACTAAATAGCGCAATCCGGCTTTCAGGCGATGCTGATATGTAAAATGAAGACAAAGATGAAGGAGTAAATCCTCCGTGGATAATGCCAACGCTCTTCCACTGCCGATACCGCAAGGAATAGCTCGTTCCCATAGCCCATCCAAATCTATACTGAATGGCCATACATCCTCTAAAATCGTCCAATGAAGCTCAACCGCTTGATAATGCGGCTTAAACATCGGTGGAACATGTTTAATTTCCATGTTTGAATCTTGTGGGTTGAAATAAGTGGACTGTGTGTATCCCAAACCTTCGAGAATTCTTATCGCATCTTTTATTTTATTTGGGGGTACCAGGAAATCAACATCATCAATCCGGCGCAGTGCAATATCTGAATACGCATTCTCAACAAGATAAATACCCTTTAGACCTACTACATCAATTTTTTGTACCTGGAAAGCGGAAATGAGCGTACTCGCCTCGTGTAAAAGGATTGTGTTTCGGGCAGCATTGCTCAAGTATGATTTCCGTAATTTATCATAGACTGCAGGTGGGATGGTTTTTTCCCAATGGTAATCTCTTATTCTGCTAAAGAGAAAAGGTAATACTTCATTTCTGTCCGCAAGGTTCACAAACGCGAACCACTCTTCCATCGACCACTGAGGGGGCAAACTGGAAACTTCATAGTTATTCGTCTGGGTTGCTACAATCGCACAAAGGTATCCGAACTGCTCGTGTAGATTCATTTTGTTCTCATCCAGCGAAATATCTCACAATTTCCTCAAGAAATTCGCAAATAAATCAATTCTATGATGTGGGAATTATTATCGGAAGACCAAGGGGATAAAGAGCATAAAATAACCCGGCTCGACGGTCAAGGTCAGCGTGAACGTGGGAGTTGGTGTCACCGTATGTGTATGCGTCGGGGTCGGAGTAAAGGTGTGCGTATGCGTCGGGATCTGAGTGAATGTATGCGTGTGCGTCGGGGTCGGAGTAAACGTATGCGTTTGCGTCGGGGTCGGAGTGAATGTACGCGTTTGCGTCGGGGTCGGAGTGAATGTATGCGTGTGAGTTGGCGTGTAGGTCGCCGTATTGGTGGGAGTGTGGGTCACTGTAGTCGTCGATGTATGCGTGGCGGTGTTTGTCGGCGTATTGGTGGCAGTGTTAGTAGGTGTATGAGTTGCCGTGTTCGTCGGCGTTGGAGTTTGCGTAAAAGTCGCTGTAAATGTCGCTGAGCTAGTTGGTGTGTGAGTTGCCGTATTCGTCGGGGTGTGAGTTGCC
>JBCFBH010000067.1:0-9201 GCA_038562595.1 Anaerolineaceae bacterium | reverse complement strand
CGTCCACCGCCTGCTGTAAAAAAGGGATGCGCGTAACCGGGGTCAAGCCCTGGCCGCGCGCTTCCAGGTCGGCGTCGTAGAATAAGGCCCGGCTGCCCGCCTTAACTAAGAGGGCCTGGCTGAGGCCTGCCTGGGCGATGAAGAGGGTATCGTGATGGATGACGCCCAAGGAAAGCTGGGCAGAAACAGAAATACTTTCCGGCGGCAGGAGGAGATTCCGTTCCGCCAGCGCTCCGTTCAGCGCAAAAACAGCCGCTCGCATGGCGGAGGTAACCGAACCGGAGCTTTTGTAAAAAATCGCGCTGGCATTCTCCAGCCACTTGCGCAGCAAGTCCGGGCTGAGTGCTTCTCCGCTCTGTTGGGACAAAAGCATGAGAAGGCTGTCTTCTTCGCGCCCGCGTGCCGCGCGCTTAGGAATATTCGCGCCAAAAAAACCCGGCATGCCCTCTTTATTCGTGCTGATAAGCTCAAGATGAATTTTCATGAACTGCCCCGTTGATTAAAATACTCTAAACCAAGTACATTATACATTACAGCTTGGTGCCATAAAGGTATAATCAGGTCATGGAATTTTCGTGTGTGCGCGCCGCTGCCGAGTGGGATGCGCTTGCTCCGGAATGGGATTTGCTCTTCTCGCGAAGTCATATGCAGGTCCCTTTTTTGCGTTTTGGATATCTGCGCGCTTGGTGGCAAAGTCTGGGCGGCGCGGAGTGGCAGCCTGAAAACAGCGTTCTGCGCATCATCACAGCCCGCGAGCACGGGGAATTGGTCGGTATCGCCCCTCTTTTCCTGAGCTCCAAGCCCGAATGGCAGCCCGCCCTGCGCCTGATTGGCTCGGTTGAAGTCTCGGATTACCTGGACCTGCTCACCTCTTCGGAAAGCCTGCCGGATTTCCTCTCCGGTATGCTCACTTTCCTGCGAGCAGACCCGGAACTGCGCGCTTACCCTCTCGAATTGCTCAACCTGCGGGAAGATTCCGCGACGCTTCTGGCTTTACCGGGCGCGGCGGAAAGCAGCGGCTATACCTACACCGAAGAACGTCTGCAGCCCTCGCCCTATATCCCCCTGGCGGAAAGCTGGGAGGCTTACCTGGCGAGCCTGAATAAAAAGCAGCGCCACGAAATCCGCCGAAAAGTCCGCAACGCGGAAAACCGACACCAGACGGAATGGTATGCCGTGCAGGATGAAACCCGCCTGGAAGAAGAGGTGGACGCTTTTCTGGCGATGATGCGCCAGGACCCTCGCAAGGAAGCTTTCCTCAACCCCGCCATGGGGGAGCATCTGCAGGCAACTGCCCGCATTGCTTTCCAGCGGGGGCAACTGCACCTGGCATTTCTAACCTTCGAGGGGCATAAGGCGGCCGCTTACTTCAGCTTTATTGAGGGCGGCAAGTTGTGGGTCTACAATTCCGCCTGGGAGCAGTCCTACGCGCCCTGCTCGCCGGGTTGGGTTCTGCTGGCCAAAGTCATCCAATGGGCCATTGATAACGGTCTGCGCGAGGTCGACATGATGCGCGGCGACGAAGACTACAAATACAAATTCGGCGCAGTCAACCGTTACGTTAGCAAAGTTTGCCTCCTTCCAAACCCCCGGCCGTAGTTCTTACAGAAATCTTACGGACTGCTTAGCACTCAACGCTTGAATTTTAGCCGCGCTGTGGTATGATTAAGTTTGAAAAATTAGCACTCTCAGGTTGAGAGTGCTAAAAGAATCAGGTTGTGATGAAAACGGAACTAACCGAACGCCAGAAATTGCTGCTCTCGCTGATTGTGCACGAGCACACCCGCACTGCCCAGCCCGTTGGTTCAAAGACGCTGGTCGAGCAGTTCACGCTGCCTATCAGTTCTGCCACAATTCGCAATGAGATGACGGTGCTGACCGAAATGGGCTACCTGCGCCAGCCGCACACCTCCGCGGGCCGCGTCCCGACGGAAGAAGGTTACCGCTTTTTCGTCAGCAACCTGGCACAGCAGACCATCCTGCCTGCCCCCATGCGCAACACCATCGCGCATCAGTTCTACCAAGCCCGTGAGGACCTGGACGGATGGCTGCGTCTGGCAGCCTCGGTGCTTGCCACCCAGTCCCAGGCGGCTTCGATTGTCACCGCGCCGCACACAGAAAGGGTGGCTTTTAAGCATCTGGAACTGATTTCCACGCGCGCCGCCCAGGTTCTGATGGTGTTGGTCTTGGTGGGCGGAGAAATTCGGCAGCAAATCCTCTCCCTGAATGATGCCGCCACACAGGAGGACCTTTCCGCCCTGGCTGCCCGCATTAACGACCTGTGCGCGAATTGTTCCGCGGAACAAATCTCGCGCCTGGACCCGCAGCTCGATCCGCCTGGCGCACAAGTGCTGGAGGCTGTGAGGCAGCAAATGCAGCTCTCGCAAAAGCTGGTGACCGGCGAAATTTATCTGGACGGCGTCACGAACGTCCTCGCCGAGCCTGAATTCGCGGATACGGAGCAGGCTCGCTCCGCGCTCTCCCTGCTGGAAGAGCGCAATAAGCTGGCCGACCTGCTTTCCCGCACGATTCTGGGCAACGAAATTGGCGGCGTGCAGGTTCTCATCGGCGGCGAAGGCACCTGGGAGGAACTGCGCCAATGTTCGGTCATCCTGACCCGCTACGGCATCGCGGACCAGCTCACCGGTACGTTGGGCGTTTTGGGGCCTATGCGCATGCCCTATGGGCGCACTATCTCCACTGTGCGCTTCGTGGCCGGGCTGCTCTCAGACCTGGTGGCCGAGAACCTGATCGATTAAAAAATCCCGCGCGCCCGGCGCGCGAACACGAATAAGGAAAGATATGACAGAATCAAAAAAAACCAAAACTGACGTTGAAGAACGCCCCGAAAACGCCCCGGAACAGGGCGGCCAGGAGGCAGCAGCAGGCGAGAGCGAGCTGCAAGCCCTGCAAAGCGCCTGTGAAAGCCTGAAAGCGCAATCCGCGGAGTATCTGGACAGCCTGCAGCGCGAACGGGCAGGCTTCGCCAATTATCGCAAACGCGTGGAACAGGAGAATCACCTGGTCTACGACAACGCCCTCGCGGACCTCATTAAGGCTTTTTTGCCGGTGGTGGACGACCTGGAACGGGCGCTGAGGAATAGACCCACCGACCCGGAGCTTGAGCCCTGGGTCAGCGGCATCGCGCTTATCCTGCAAAAATTGATAAAAACGCTTGACGCTAAAGGCGTCAGCGCGCTCGACGTGCAGCCCGGGGACGAATTTAACCCGGCATTTCAGGAAGCTGTAACCCACGAGGAAAATCCCGACTACTCCGACGGTCAGGTGATTGAGGTCGTTCAGACCGGCTACAAACTTAAAGATCGCGTAATCAGACCCGCCCTGGTACGGGTAGCAAAATAGGAGCATTCATGTCAAAAATTATCGGTATCGATTTAGGCACTACCAATTCAGTCGCCGCGGTGATGATCGGCGGTGAGCCCGTCGTCATTCCTTCCGCGGAAGGCGAGCGGCTGGTTCCTTCTGTGGTTGCTGTGAACAAGAACGGCGAGCGGCTGGTTGGGCGTGTGGCGCGCAACCAGGCTATCATTAACCCTGAGAATACCATTTTCTCCATCAAGCGCTTTATGGGGCGCCGCTATGACGACGCGGAAGTGCAGCGCGCCAAATCGCGCGTGCCCTATAAAATTAATAAGGCTCCCAACGGGGACTTGCGCGTGACGCTGGGTGATAAAGAGTACACCCCGCCCGAGATTTCCGCCATGATTCTCGCCAAAATCAAGCATGATGCCGAAGCGTATCTGGGCGAGCCGGTCACACAGGCGGTCATTACCGTGCCAGCGTACTTCAACGACGCCCAACGCAATGCCACCAAAGACGCGGGCAAAATCGCCGGTTTGGAAGTGCTGCGCATTATCAACGAACCCACCGCTTCCGCCCTGGCTTACGGGCTGGACAAACGCAAGAATGAAACCATCGCCGTGTACGACCTGGGCGGCGGCACCTTCGATATCTCCGTTCTGGAGGTTGGTGACGGACTCTTCCAGGTGAAATCCACCAGCGGCGACACCTTCCTGGGCGGCGACGACTTTGACCAGCGCGTGATGGACTTCCTCGCGGATGAATTCAAGCGGGAAAACGCCATCGACTTGCGCCAGGACCGCCAGGCTCTGCAGCGCCTCAAGGAAGCCGCTGAAAAAGCCAAAATCGAGCTTTCCACCACCATGCAGGCGGAAATCAACCTGCCCTACATCACCGCCGACGCTTCCGGACCCAAACACCTGGTTACCACGCTCACGCGCGCCAAGCTGGAACAACTGACTGAGGACCTGGTGGAACGCTCCATGAAACCGGTTGTTCAGGCGCTTTCCGACGCGAACTTCCGCAACGGCGATATCAACGAAGTCGTTTTGGTGGGCGGTATGACCCGCATGCCCGCTGTGCAGGAAGCAGTGCGCAAGCAATTCGGCAAAGACCCCCACAAAGGCGTCAACCCGGATGAGGTCGTCGCGGTCGGCGCGGCCATCCAGGCCGGCGTGCTGGGCGGCGAAGTCAAGGATATCCTCCTGCTCGACGTTACCCCGCTGACCCTCTCAATCGAGACGCTGGGCGGGATTGCCACCCCGCTGATTAAGCGCAACACCACCATCCCCACGCGCGAATCGCAGGTTTTCTCCACCGCTTCCGACAGCCAGACCCAGGTGGAAATCCACGTGCTGCAGGGCGAACGCCCCATGGCAGCAGACAACAAATCACTTGGCAAGTTTTCGCTGGACGGCATCCCACCCGCTCCACGCGGCGTGCCCCAGATTGAGGTGGTCTTCGACATCAACGCCAACGGCATCCTGGAAGTGACCGCCAAAGACCGCGCAACCGGGCGCAGCCAGAACATCACCATCACCGCCTCCTCCGGCTTGAGCGAAGCGGAAGTGGAAAAAATGCGCCGAGAAGCCGAAGCGCATGCTGACGAAGATAAGAAACGGCGCGACCTGATTGAAGCGCGCAACACCGCCGACAACGCGGTCTACAGCTCTGAAAAAACGCTGCGCGACCTGGGCGAAAAAGTTCCCGCGGATATCAAAGCGCAAGTGGAAGCCGCTGTGGAAAAGGTCAAATCGGTGCGTGAGCACGACGACCCCGCGGAAATCAACCGCGAAGTGGAAACCCTGATGCAAACCCTGCAGCAGGTCGGTCAGGCGGCTTATTCACAAGAGCCCCCGCAGGACGAAAACCCGCAGGGCGGCACGGATCAGACCCCGCCCGATGACGGCGACGTGGTCGACGGCGATTTCAAACAGGCTTAACCCTGAAGGATTGCAGCCAACACCCGCGGGACGTTCAAAACTCCTTCCGGGTGTTGGTTGTTGATAGTATGGTGCATTGATCAGAATGGCAACAAAACGAGATTATTACGATGTGCTCGGCGTCCCAAAAAGCGCCAGCCAGGACGACATAAAAAACGCGTTCCGCTCCCTTGCAAGGCAGTACCATCCGGACGTGAATAAGGCAGAGGACGCCGAAGAGAAATTCAAGGAAATCAACGAAGCCTACGGCGTCTTGAGTGACGCGGAAAAACGCGCCGCCTACGACCGCTACGGACCGGAAGGCGTAAACTACCAGGGCATGCCGGATTTCAGCAGCATGAACCTCGCGGATATCCTGGAAGGGCTGTTTGGTTTCGGCGGATTTTCGGGTATGGGCGGTTCCGCGCGCCGTTCACGCAACGCACCCCGGCGCGGCGCGGACCTGAGTTCGCGCGTGCGCCTGAGCTTTGAAGAAGCTGTGTTCGGCGTGGAAAAAGAAATCGAAATCACACGGGACGAGAAATGCGCCGTCTGCGGCGGCTCTGGCGTGGAACCCGGCAAGAAAGCGGTCACCTGCCCCACCTGCAAAGGTCAGGGTGAAGTCCGCCAGGTGCACCAAACCTTTCTGGGCTCTATGGTCCAGGTGGGTCCCTGCCCGACGTGCGGCGGGCGCGGGGAAATAATCGAAGACCCCTGCCATGCCTGCCGCGGCAGCGGACTGGAACGCCGCACTGTTAAACGAAAAATCAGTATCCCGGCCGGCGTGGACAACGGCAACCAGGTACGCGTCATCGGTGAAGGTCAGCCCGGCTCTAACGGTGGTCCCAGCGGCAACTTCTATCTCGAACTGGAAGTCCAGCCGCACCGTTATTTCCGACGCAAAGGCAACGATTTGCTGCTCGACCTGGACATTAACATGGCGCAAGCCGCCCTGGGTGATGAAATCAGCATCCCAACCCTGGAAGGCAGCGAAAAACTGCGCATTCCGCCGGGCACCCAACCGGGCAAAGTGTTCAAACTGAAGGAAAAAGGCATCCCGGTGATCAACCGTCAGGGCAGCCGCGGCGACCAATTGGTGACCGTAAACGTGCAAATCCCGACCCAACTGAGCGCTGAACAAAAGAAACTGCTGGAAGGCTTGGGGAAGACTATGGGAACCGATATCAAAATCCAGGAGCGCAGTTTTCTGGACAAACTGAAGGACGTGCTCGGTGGATAACAAACCAAAAGCCTGGGTGGAAGTCTCTTTGCAGTGCAGTGGAGAGCTGGCCGAAGCGGTTGCGGAAGTCTTCGCGCGCTTCTGCCCGGAAGGCGTGGTGCTGGACAATATCACCACTTACGACGCTGAAAAACACGAGCACTTCCCCACCGGCATCATGCGCGTGGCGGCTTACCTTCCGATGGATGACGAGTTGGAAAGCAAAAAACGCAGCCTGGAAGAAGCGCTCTGGTATATGGGTCGGATTGTCCCCCTGCCCGCGCCGGAATTTGTCAGTATCGAAGACCAGGACTGGATGACGGTCTGGAAGCAGAATTACCAGCCGCTGCGTATTGGCAAAAGCTGGCTCATTTTGCCTGCCTGGCTTGAACTCCCCAAAGGGGAAACGCGCCGCGTGGTGCGCATCGACCCCGCCATGGCATTTGGCACCGGCACGCACCCCTCCACGCAGTTGTGCCTGCTCGCCATTGAGGAGCACATCCGCGCGGGCGAAGCGGTGATTGACCTGGGCTGCGGTTCGGGCATCCTCAGCATCGCCGCGCTGAAGGCAGGCGCATCCCGGGCTCTGGCAGTGGATATTGACGAGCAGGCAGTCAGCGCTGCGCAAGCCAACGCCCTTATCAACGAGATTGAAGATAAAGTGGAGGCAGCACAGGGTTCGCTGACCGACATTCTATCCGGGAAATACGCGCTCAGGCAGGCGCCGCTGGTGCTGGCGAACATTCTCGCGCCTGTGCTCATCCGCTTGTTCGGCGAGGGTCTGGCAGAGCTGGTCTCTCCCGGGGGCAAACTGGTGTTGGCGGGCATTCTGGAGAACCAGGCTGAAGAAGTGCTGGCGGCAGCCCACGCGCGCGGGCTTAACCTCATCGCGAAATACCAGCAGGATGATTGGGTAGGTTTGGTCGTCGGCTGAGACCAGCCCGCGTGGTATATATTTCAACCATCTGTTCCCGTGAATCTGGCGGGAACAGGTTGCTTAAAGCCCCCGAATTCTTTATACTTCAGTTAAGCAGAAAGGAGGCGCGCATGGCGGTAATTACCATGTCACGTGAGCTCGGCACTGGCGGCGGACTAATCAGCCAGATGGTTACAAATTCCTTGAATTATCACCTGGTAAACAAAGAAACAATCGGAAAGGTCTTGTCGCAATTCGGGATGCTTTCATTTAACAAAGTTTATGATTCCACGCACAACGTCTGGTCGCAGTTCGACAGCGACTACCGGGATCTGGTAAGGCAGCTGAACAAGACGATTTTAGCCTTTGCCAAAATCAACAACACCGTCATCATCGGGCGCGGCGGCTTTGTGGTGCTCAAGGAGTACCAGAACGTGCTCAATGTGCTTCTGCGCGCTCCGCTGGAACACCGCATTCGCAACGCGATGCAAACCGAACAGATTTCCGATATTCTGGAAGCGGAAAAAGTCGTGCGGCACAACGACGAGGTACGAGAAAGTTTTCTGCAAACTTTCTACAACGTCAGCTCAAACTCAGCGCAGTATTTCTCGCTGGTGATTGATACCAGCCGCGTGCCGCTGCACCTGGCCGCTCGCTGGATTATGGAAGCCGCGCACGAGATTGACAAACAAAAATTTCCGCCGGAGCGCAGTTCGCTCAATGCGGAAGTGGACCCGGTGCTGGAAAGAGCCGTACGGGAAATGCTGGAAACCAGCGGCTGAAGCCCGGCTGCTCAGTAAAGAATAATAAAACGCAGGAGCGCGCCAAAGAGCATTCCCAACAGCATACTCAGCATTGTTCCCAGAATAAAGTATTCCGTTATCTCGCGGTTTTCCAATTGCTTAAAGCGTGCGAGTGTCTTGAGCGTGCCAAGCAAGCCCAACCCGGTATAAATCCCCGAAACCATAAAGACGCCCACCAGCAGCCGTTCCAGATAGCCAATGTACATGCCCGTGCTGGGTTCTACTGGCTGTGCCTCCGGGGTTTCGCCTTGCGCAGCAGTTCTTGAGGTTTCCGGCGAAGAGGCATTATCTCCCGCGGGTTTCTTCAGGCTCTCAAACGGACGCAGCCGGAGCGAGCCCAGGATATTCTTCACCAGGTGTCCGCTCACCCACACCAAACCGATTACGCATATTGCCCCCAGCGCGATTTTGCCTGAAAGGCTTAAGGGCAGGCTGTGCTGCCCAAAGGATAGCGCCAGCCCGACCAGCGGTAACGGCGCGGCCGCCAGCCCGAAAGCCAGAAGGATGAGATAAATCGCCGCGCAGTGCAGCAGTTGGTCCAGGATGAAAACCCAGGTGCTATTGAATTTCCACATAAATTTGAAGCGGTCAATCAGGTAATGCGCCGCGAAAATGCAAAGTGAGGCCAACAAAGCGCGCCAATTCCACAAGCCCCACAACCCCAGCAGCGCCGTGCTGGCTGCCAGGTGCACCAGGCTGTGCCGGAAGACGCCGCTGTTCCAGAACTTGCGCGGATGATGCTTGCTCTGCTTGAGGGCAATCAGAGAAGCCGGCTGCAAGATGAAATCTGCCAGCAAATGCGCGAGGATGAGTATCGCCAACGGTTTTATCATCTTCCCTCCACGAACAATCACGCGCCAGGCGGCCAGGCCGGCATATCCGCCGCTACCCGCCGCATAAGCGCCGGATGAGGAACAGAAACGCCTCTTCCGCGTCCCGCACCAGTTGGTAATCGCCCCGCCGGAGCAATTTGCTAAAATTGGCAATGGCGTTTTCCGCTTCGATGTCTTCCCGCTCTTT
>JBCFBH010000066.1:3851-9202 GCA_038562595.1 Anaerolineaceae bacterium | reverse complement strand
AACAACATTCGCCCACACCGCGCTCTGGACAATCTGACCCCGAAACAGTATATTCAACGTTACCACCCTGGCTTAATCCCATAATCGTCTCATATGTATTGAACCCATTCAGGGGCTTGCGTGCTTTCCATTATTATATCAAGCTGCAAAGGCTGTGTCTGGAGTGACCTGAGCTTTTCATGCCGGGCGAGCTTAGCTTGTTATGCTGAGTGATCCTGGGCTTGGCATGCGGAGCGGTCTGAGCGTGTTATGCTGAGCGGACTGGGTTTGACATTCTGAGCGAAGCGAAGAATCTTAATCCCCAAAAAGCAAGATCCTTCGCTGCGCTCCGAAAAAAGATTCGTCTTTGCGAGGGAGCGCCAGCGACCGCGGCAATCTGCCTGTGTGGTAAACAAAAGATCCTTCGCTTCGCTACAAAAAAAAGTTCGTCTTTGCGAGGGAGCGTCAGCGACCGCGGCAATCTGCCTGTGTGGTTCACAAAAGATCCTTCGCTGGCACCCTGTACCCGTCAGGGTATCAGGATGACACGACAGAAAGAAACAAATATCCTTCGCTTGCGACCTGTACCCTTTAGGGCATCAGGATGGCATTGGCTGGTCATGCTGAGCCGCAGGCGAAGCATCTTAATCCCAAAAAGGCAAGATCCTTCACTTCGTTCAGGATGACACAGACACCTTCGCTTCGACCTGTACCCGTCAGGGTATCAGGATGACACGACAGAAAGAAAATAAGACCCCTTCGCTGGCGCCTTATGCCCTTTAGGGTATCAGGATGACGAGGGCAGGAGGACGGGGGAGATCCTTCGATGGAGCCCAAAATGATAGAAAATCCTCATCGTCAGCCCTCGCCGCAGGAAAAACACAGAAAAAAAACCAAAACCGGTGGGGGGGCGAACCAAAATAACAGCGCGTAATAAGGACTATAGGCTTCCGCTTGTGTCCTTCCGACCTGATTCCCCCTCTGCTTCCAGAGTCTTCTGGACTGCAGTCAACCCCAGCAGAGCAATCAAAGCCGGCGAGCCCAGCGCCAAGGGAATGAAATACCGGACGGATACGAAGCTGAGCGCAGCGCCAAGCAAGCCGGTAATCAAAATCAGCAAAGGCCGCGTAAGCATCAGCGCCCATCCATTCTTCCAGGCCAGCCTTATTTTTTTCTCCTCCTGCAAGGTGAAGCATGCCAACGAGAAATATTGCCAGATGAAGTACAGGACCGCGATCATCGTAATCAAAACGACCAGCGCCGGCGCGAATGGAAAGCTGCTGTTAGCATAAAACCAAAGCGTAAAACCAAACACCGCCGCGGCTGCCAGGTTCAGCAAGCCCCAGGGCAGGCTGCGCTTAAGCTCCTGCCGAAAGCCCAGCCACATGCCAGCGATACCGGTGCGCACGCCGTGTGTCAGGTCGCGCGCCTGTTCCAAGACGCCAACGTAGGCCGGAAACGCCAGCACCACCGTAAGGCTCATCAGTACCGCGGAAAGGCTTACCAACACCTGATTCGCCCAATCCCCCCACCATAAGGACGGCGCTTTAATAATCACATCCAAACTGTTCCGGAAATCCTTCATTGCTGCTCGCTGCGCTGATTATAATATACACAGAAGCCCTGCCCGGAAATCGCGCAATAAAATGCTAACCGAGCAGCCGTAAATATTCTCGGGAGACATGACAATGCTCAAAATCGAAGACAGCATGCTGATGATTATCGATGCCCAGGGCAAGCTGGCACGCGTGGTGGCTGAAAGTACGGCTGCCATCAGCCGCATCCAGATTCTTACGCGCGCCGCCTCCATCCTGGGGCTGCCCCTGCTGCTGACGGCGCAGTCGCCGCACAAAATCGGGCATACCATCACGGAGATTGTCAGTCTGCTGCCGGAACAGCCCGAACTGGCCCGCACAAGCTTCAGCCTGCTCGCCGATAGAGACTGCCGCCTGGCCCTCGAAGCCAGTGCACGCCGGCAGCTGCTGCTGTGCGGCTTTGAAACGCATATCTGCGTATTCCAAAGCGCCGCAGAGATGCTGGCTGCGGGGTACGAAGTTACCGTCATCGCCGACGCAGTTTCTTCCCGCCAACTGAGCGACAAGCAAACCGCCCTGCAGGAAATCTCCCGGCTCGGCGGGCATATCCTCTCCACCGAAATGGCGCTCTTTTCACTCCTGCGCGACGCGAGCGACCCACGATTCAAAGACATCTCCGCGCTGATAAAGTAATCCTCTCCCCCTGGCATCTGGTTTGTGGAGCGCTTGAAAGCTGATTGTGACCGACCCTTTTCGGGGAGCGACGCGCTATTGTTTTCTCTGCCTGCCGCTTAAGGCGGCCGTGCTCAAAGCTTCGCGGATCCTATATTTCTGATGTGGAATAAGTTCATACAAAGTTCTTATGGTTTCTCAGCTTCTGAAATGGTATAGTAGAACAAATTATTACCCTGGAGGTATCTGTGACAATTGAAAATAAAACCAAACACCCCAAGAAATTGGGCCGGACGATCCTGACTGTAGTTTTCGTTCTGGCTCTGGTCGCGGGAGCCTATTTTTATAACCGCTACAATCAGCAGCAGACCGCGCTCGCGGCTATCAACGACCTGGAATTGGTCGCCTTTCAACGCAAGACCCTTACCAGCAGCATTAACGGCACGGGTACTGTTCAGCCCGCGCAGGACACGCTGCTGGTATGGCAGACCAGCGGGCGCATTGGCGAAGTGATGGTCAGTGTTGGCAGCCAGGTGAAGCAGGGCGACCTGCTTGCAGCGCTGGATGAGAACGACCTTCCGCTGGACATCCTGCAGGCGCGCATGGAAAAGCTGAACGCCGAACAAGCGCTTGAGAACCTGGAATCCACCACCGCGCTCAGACGCGAACAGCTCAAAGCGGATATCAGCAGCGCGCAAGCCAACCTTGTCTCCCTGAACACCGAGCTTTCTCAGCTGCAAGACCGGGAATGCTCTTCCTGGCGGCTGAGCAACTTGCAAACGAATTATGACGACGCGCAAACTGCCTACCGCGATAACCCGACGGAACTGAACCTGCGCGCGCTGCAGAACGCCCAAAGCGCGCTGGATTTTTGCGCGCCAGAGACACTCGCGCGCCAGATAGCTTCTCTGACGGATCAAATCTCACTGCAGGAAGAGACAATTGCATCCTGGCAGGCAGACCTTGAAAAAATTAAAGATGGACCTGATCCGCTGGAACGCGAGAAACTGGAACTGCAGCTTGCAATCGCTGAAAAACGCTTGGAATCGCAATACATCCGGGCGCCCTTCGCGGGCACGATAACGTCGGTCAGCGCGGTTGAAGGCACTTTGGTCAACGCTGGCGCTCAGGCAGTGCGGCTGGCGGATCTTTCCGCTCTCCAGCTTAAGGTACCGGTATCCGAAGTGGACATCCCGAACGTCGCCGTTGGTCAGAAAGCCATCCTGACCTTCGACGCGTTCTTCAACGAAAGCTTTTCGGGTCAGGTGCTCGAAATTGCCGGCGCAGGCGAAAGCCAGGCTGGCGTGATGAACTACATGGTTACTATCTCTATCAACGACGGTCAGGAAACCTTAAAACCTGGCATGACCGCGGGAGTTATCATCGAAACCGCTGAAAAACCCGACGTACTGGTTCTTCCGGTTCAAGCAGTCGCCAGCAAAGATGGTAAGGACATTGTTTACGTGATGCGCGGCAGCAATCCTGAAACTGTGCAGGTGCAAGTCGGCGCGTATTCTGAGGATTTGGTTGAAATTCTCTCCGGAGAGCTTAATGAAGGCGACTTGGTGGTGGTCAATCCGCCCACCAGCATTCTGGACACATTCCCGGGCATGTTTGGAAGTCGGTAATACTATGACGGAAAACTTAAACCATGAACCCGTAATACGGGTTAGGGATCTTAGAAAGATGTACCTTATGGGCGATGTGGAGGTATACGCTCTGCGCGGCATTGACCTTGATGTCCAGCCCGGGGAGATTGTTGCCATCATGGGACCGTCAGGGTCCGGAAAATCCACCCTGATGAACATGATCGGCTGCCTGGATTCCCCCTCCAGCGGTGAATACTACCTGGACGGGCAGCTTGTCTCGGATTTGGTGGACGATCAGCTGGCGGCTGTGCGCAACAAGAAAATCGGATTCGTGTTCCAGAACTACAATTTGCTCCCGCGCGCGAACGCGCTGCAAAACGTGGAACTGCCGCTGCGCTACAGCAGCGATAAGAACGGCTTGCGGGAACGCTCCGCCGCGGCGCTCGAAAAAGTTGGTCTGGCAGACCGTATGACCCACAAGCCCAAGGAGCTCTCTGGCGGTCAGCAGCAGCGCGTGGCCATTGCCCGCGCGATTGTGAACGAGCCGGCGATCATCCTGGCGGACGAACCCACCGGCAACCTCGACTCAAAATCCGGACAGGAAATTATGGATCTGCTGCTAAGCCTGAACGCCCGCAACGGCACCACCCTTGTTATCGTCACGCACGACCCGGGCGTAGCTGCCCAGGCCAGGCGTATTGTGCACCTTAAGGACGGCGTGGTGCACCAGGAGGAAAACGCGCTATGAAATTCCTCCAGGTACTCAAAGAAGCGGTTTCCAGCATCAGTTCCAACCGCACGCGCTCATTCCTGACCATTCTCGGCATCGTCATAGGCGTTGGGGCAGTTATTTCCTTGTTGGCAATCGGGCAGGGCGCTCAGCAAACCATCACCGGTCAGATTGAATCAATCGGCACAAATGTGATTTATGTGATGGAAGGCAACATGACCGAAGACGTCACCAATCCGCGTGATTTGACACTGCAGGATGTTAAAGCGCTGGAGAATCGCAACCGCGCGCCGAATATTGAAGCAGTCAGCCCTGTGATGAACGCAAACACCTCGGTCAAATACGGCGGCGAGAGCGTAAACTCTAACATCGTTGGGTCCAACCCCGCCTACCAAAAGATCATGAACCTGGAACTTGCCGAAGGCGACTTCTTCTCTGAAACGGAAGTAAGCTCCGGCGCGTCGGTGGCGGTTATCGGGCCGGAAATCGCCCAGCGTCTGCTCGGACGAACCACCAACGTAGTGGGCACCAGCCTGCGCATCAATGGGCAGCCATTCCGCGTGGTGGGGGTGACGGTTGCCAAGGGCGGAAGTCAGTTTAACAATCCCGACCTGAACGTCTATATTCCGATTACAGCCATGCAAATGCGCGTGAGCCGCGGCGATTCCGCCGACAGAGTGCAATTCATCATCGTCCAGGCGCGCAGCAGCGAGAGCATGGGTACCACCATCGAAGAGACAAACGCAATCATGCGCGCGTCGCACCGCCTGAGCCCGCGCCAGCCAAATGACTTCACCATCACGAACCAGCAAGATTTCCTTTCGATTGCCAGCTCAATCACCAATG
>JBCFBH010000066.1:0-3841 GCA_038562595.1 Anaerolineaceae bacterium | reverse complement strand
TCACGATATTCCTGAGCGGCATCGCGGCTATATCGCTGCTGGTCGGTGGGATTGGCATTATGAACATTATGTTGGTGTCCGTTTCGGAGCGCACGCAGGAAATTGGCCTGCGCAAAGCGTTAGGGGCGCGCAAAGCGGATATCAAGCTGCAGTTCCTGACCGAATCCGCCATGCTGAGCCTGATTGGCGGCTTGCTTGGAATCGGGATGGGATGGCTGCTCTCGTCGGTGGTCGATATTATCGCCGCGCAGTCAGGCACTCCGCTCGTGTCGGTTATCGGGATTAGTTCGGTTCTGCTGGCGACACTGTTCTCCACGGCGATCGGGATTTTCTTCGGTTTGTATCCCGCCAGCAGGGCTGCTAACCTTGAACCGGTGGAGGCGCTGCGTCACGAATGAATTTTGATGGAAAAGGGGCGAGGTGACGCATCGTCCGGTCATCCTATACCCTGACGGGTACAGGGCGCCAGCGAATGATCTCCCCGCCCTTCCAAACCCGGCCGTCCTGATACCCTGATGGGTACAGGGTGAAGCGAAGGATCTTGCCTTTTTGGGATTAAGATGCTTCGCCTTCGGCTCAGCATGACCAGCCAATGCCATCCTGATACCCGGACGGGTACAGGGTGAGAGCGAAGGTGTCTGTGTCATCCTGAACGAAGTGAAGGATCTTGCCGTTTTGGGATTAAGATGCCTCCCCTTCGGCTCAGCATGACCAGCCAATGCCATCCTGATACCCTGACGGGTACAGGGCGCCAGCGAAGGATCTTTGTTTCTTTCTGTCATGTCATCCTGATACCCTGACGGGTACAGGTTGAAGCGAAGGATCTTGCCTTTTTGGGATTAAGATGCGTCGCCTTCGGCTCAGCATGACCAGCCAATGCCATCCTGATGCCCTAAAGGGTACAGGGTGCCAGCGAAGGATCTTTGTTTCTTTCTGTCGTGTCATCCTGATACCCTGACGGGTATAGGTCGAAGCGAAGGTGTCTGTGTCATCCTGAACGAAGTGAAGGATCTTGCCTTTTTGGGATTAAGATGCTTCGCCTGCGGCTCAGCATGACACCCAACGCGTCATCGAATCACACATCCTACCTGACAAAAAGGCCACCCGCTCGGCAGGTGGCCTCTCGATAACCTATCATTCAGCTTATGGGCGCTCGCCCAGGGTCACCGGCAGCTCCATCCGGTTCCCAGTGCGAATGACCGTGAAGGTAATCACGTCCCCCGGCGCTTTGTTCACCACCATATAGCTTAGCAATTCGCTGAAGTCCTTGATTTCTCGTCCGTCCACGGCCACAATCAAATCACCGCCGCCGTACAAACCGCTGATTTGGGTCTGGGTGCTTCCGCCGCGCAGCCCGGCCCTATCCGCGGGACCGCCTGCGACAACATCCGTAACGTAAGCGCCAGTGCTCTGCGGCAGGTTCAGCGCTTCCACGGTGGTGAGGTTCAGGCTGTTCAAGCTGGAAAGACCCAAATAGGGGTACTGATAAGAGCCGTTTGCAATGAGAGAAGGCACCACGCGCCGCACAATATTGGAAGAAACGGCGAAACCAATGCCGGTATTGGCGGCTTCCCCGCTCAGAGTCTGCCCGGAGGTCTGGATTGCGCGATTAACGCCGATGACTTCGCCTTTCAGGTTCAGCAGCGGTCCACCGGAGTTGCCGGGATTAATGGAGGTATCCGTCTGGATGAGGTCGCCAGCGGAAAAGTAAACACCGCTGGCAGTCTGCCGCAGCGAATCCAACACCCGACCGCGCGCGGAAACGATGCCAAGCGTCATCGTGCCGCTAAGGCCGTATGGGTTGCCAATCGCCACTACAACCTGACCAACCAGCGCGGTATCGGAATCGCCCAAAGGCAGGGGCGTAAGTTCTTCTTCCGCGACGTCGACCTTAATCACCGCCAGGTCGGAATCCAGGTCGGTCCCAATGACGTTACCGTACACCTTCAGCCCGGACGGAAAGTCAACTTCCACCTTTTCCGCGTTCTCGACCACATGATAATTGGTCACAATGTGCCCCTGCTTATCAATCACAAACCCGGAGCCCAGCGCTTCGTCAGTGACCGAGCTGACCCGGATGGACACCACGCCCGGGTTCACTGCCTGGTAGAGGCCTTCCAGCGTGCCCTCAAGGTCAGCAAATTCCGGTGAGATGATAGTCGTGCTCCCACCAGAAGGAAGCGGGGTGATTTGTTCCTGCTGAGTAGGTTCGGCTGTCGGTTGTTGCTGAAGCTGCGTCACCGCGTCCCTGGCGACATTTGTCAGCATACAGGCAGAACCAAACACAAATACTGCCATAAGCAAAAGAATAAGTTTAATCTTGTTTTTTATCATAGATACACCTGCGATTCTGGTTAACTTTACAAACCAGTTTCATTGTAGCGATTTCTACCGGGCGGCGTCAAGCGGCAGCGTTCTATTTTTATCAAATTCTTAGCAATTTTGAAAGGCTCATTAAGGAAAATAAAAGCCGGCAGAGGAAAATTGCCGGCTTTTTGTCGCTAACAGCAGCTTAACTCAGCCCGAGGATTTTCCCGGTTTCAAAATCGATATCGATATCGTAGTACGCCGGGCGGGTTGGCAAGCCGGGCATGGTGCTCATCGTCCCCAGCAGGGGGTAGAGGAAACCCGCCCCGATAGACGCGCTGATGTCGCGGATGGGGATGCGAAAGCCCTTGGGCACGCCCTTCAGCGCCGGGTCGTGGCTGAGCGAAAGGTGTGTTTTCGCCATGCAGATGGGCAGCTTATCGTAACCCAGCCGGGTATACGCTTGCACGCGCTCCTCAGCCTGCTCGCTGTAATCCACACCATCCGCGCCGTAGACTTCGCGAGCGATGGTTTCGATTTTTTCCTTGATGGAAGCTTCCAACGGGTAGAGGAAATCAAATTTGGGAGGCAGGTTGGCGGCTTTCATCACCGCTTTGCCCAGTTCCAGCGCGCCAGCGCCGCCGCGGGAATAATGGTCGCACACAACCGCGTCCACCACGCCCTCTTCTTTCACGGCAATCTGACGCACCAACTCCAGTTCGGCGTCGGTATCCGTGGGGAAGCGGTTGATGGCGACCACCACCGGAATGCCAAACTTGGCGGCGATGCGGCAGTGCGCCAGCAGATTATCCGCTCCGGCGCGCACCAAATCGAGGTTTTCGCTCGTGTATTCCGCCGCCAAAGGCGTTCCCGCGGTCACTTTTGGACCGCCGCCGTGCATCTTAAGTGCCCGCACAGTCGCGACCAGCACCACCGCGTTGGGGATATTGCCGGAATAGCGGCACTTGATATCAAAGAATTTTTCCATGCCCATATCCGCGCCAAAGCCGGACTCGGTCACAACGTAGTCTGCCAGCTTCAGGGCGACCATATCAGCAATAATGGAACTATTGCCGTGGGCGATGTTCGCGAAGGGTCCGGCGTGCACCAGCACAGGCGTGCCTTCCAGGGTCTGCATCAGGTTGGGTTTGATGGTGTCCTTCATCAGCACGGTCAGCGCGCCAGCCACGCCCAGGTCCTCCGCGGTGATGGGCTCCTGGCTGCGGCTTTGTCCAATAACAATCCTGCCGATGCGCGCGCGCATATCCGCCAGGCTGGTGGAAAGCGCCAGGATCGCCATCAGTTCGCTCGCGACGCTGATAGTGTAATTCGTGTGGAGCTCAAAGCCTTTTTCATCCGACCCCTGCCCAACCGTGATGCCGCGCAGCATGCGGTCGTTCACGTCCACGCCCCGCCGCCAGGTCACTGTAGCAGGGTCAATATCCAGCCTTGCGAAGCGCGCCCGTTCCTCCGGGCTCAGCTTTTCGGGGTCAGTCTCGGTTATTCCCAGTTTTTTCAGCCGGCCTTGCATCCC
>JBCFBH010000065.1:0-9239 GCA_038562595.1 Anaerolineaceae bacterium | reverse complement strand
GTGCGCGCGCGTTCCGCTACCGGCGGGGTGCCGCCGAATACAAAGCGCGCGCCCTGCTGGCGCAGCTCGTCCGCGGCTTCGGCAAACTCGCCCAGCAAGCGCTCGCCAGTTTCAGGCGTCAGTCGGTACGAAACGCCGACAAGGTCCGCATGCTCTTCCCGCGCGACCCGCAGGAACTCCTCAATGGGCACAGCGGGGCCAAGAAAGACAGTCCGCCAGCCCGCGAGTTCCGCCAGGTTCAAAAAATTCATCACGCCGGCAACGTGGACGCATTCCCCCAGTGCGCCCGCAATTACGGTTTTCATGAAGCAACCTCCTGTTCAATTTTGTACGCTGTCGGTCGCTCACCAAATGGTGAACAAAGAAAAAAAATAAAAACAACCCGTGCCGGGTAAGCTTTAATAATGATTTATTTTACCTCAAACCGCGGAGCTTCCGTTTGCGTAGATACATTGTCACTCCTTTTCCCGAAGGTCATAAATCCGCGCAGCTGCGGTAAAATCCTGTTTACAGGAAATGGAAATCGAACGCGCAGCGCAATCGTACGAACTCTACCACGACGAATCCGCCCGCAATGGGTATTGGCACGGCATGCTTTTGGTGCCTGGTCGCCAAAAGGAAGCGCTGGTAAGCTACCTGGACGCCGCGCGCGCAGAGGTCGGGTACCCCCACAAAATCAGCTTTAAAAAGATTAACCGACCGGGCGCCAAACGCGACCTGGCAGAAGCCTGGTTGAGCATCGCCCTGGGCTTTATGCGCTCGGAAAGCAAACACATCCGCTACTTTTACTCCACAGGCGCGCGAGGGGAACAGGACAAAGCTTATCAGCTGCTGGATGACCAGGCTCTGGGCGCGAAGTTCATCCTCTTTCGCGAAAGGGACAACCACGAGAACATGCTGCACTATCCGGATGAAACCAGCAAGGTGGAAACCTCTTTTCGATTTGGATTTAAGGGCGGGCTGCACTACCTCTTCAGCTCTTATAATCCGGTATGTATTACCAAAATCCATTTTGACGGCTACCTGCACCAAGGCCGCCACATCGACCGCCAACGCGTGGTGGCGCGCCTTTCGGGCATGCGTGATTATTGCGAAATTGGCAGCCAGCCGGATTTGATTGACGACCGCGCCAGCGACCCCAACGCGCAGGATGCCCAACCCTATGTCGATTGCCAGCTGCTGCAGCTCACGGACCTGCTTATCGGGTCTTTTCGGGCTGCTTTTGGTTATTACAGCAACCAATCGCAATGGCTGCTGGCGCGATACGCGCGGTCCTTGATTGATAAGTACAAACAAGGCGCGCCTCGCATGCGCAAGAGCCGCTGGAACCGCGCATTCTGTATGAGCCAATGCCACCTGGAAGGCAGCGGCTGGCAATTTGAAACCATCAGCCTGATGGAGGATGAGGGGGTCAGCCAACTTCCGCTTTTGGATTAGCCAGCCCGCCTGTACGCGCCGGATTGTCTGGCGCTGCATCTGGTAAGATTGAATAAATAAACCTATTTGGAGCGGAAAAGCCTATGCTGGCTGTAATTACTGTTGCTGAAGCCCAACGCCTGATTTTAGACAGGTTTGGTCAGCTGCGCATGCCAGCCGAAAACGTCCCTCTGGCGCAGGCGGGCGGCAGAGCCCTGGCGCAAGATGTGTTGGCGCGAGAATTTGTGCCGAACTTTGACCGCTCCACCGTGGACGGCTACGCTGTACGCAGCAAGGATGTATTTGGCTGTTCCGAGTCCATCCCCGCGTTGATGACAAAAATTGGTTCGGCGCAGATGGGCGCGCACACCGCCCTGAGCCTTTCGACGGGGGAATGCGTGTACGTCCCCACCGGCGCGGAAATTCCGGCTGGCGCTGACTGCATGATTATGCTGGAGGATGCCGAACTGCTGGAGGACGGGCTGGTAGCAGTCTACAAAGCCTCCCCGCCCGGCGCGAACCTGATATTCCGGGGGGATGACCTGCGCCCGGGGGATGTCGTCCTGCGGGAGGGCACGCGCCTGAGCGCCGCGCATATCGGAGCGCTGGCAGCCATGGGCTTGAGCGAGGTTCCCGTGCGAAAGCAGCCGCGCGCCGCGGTCATTTCCACCGGTGATGAACTTGTCCCCGCGGGTCAGGCCTTGCCGCCCGGCAAAATCCGCGACGTGAACGCCCCGATGCTCATTCAAGCTGTGCTTGAGGTTGGCGGACAGGCGAACTTTCTTGGCATCATTCCCGACCGCATCGAGGAAGTGCGCGCCGCGCTCGAATCCGCGTTGGCGGAGCATGATCTGGTGATGCTCTCCGGCGGAACCTCCGTCGGGGAAAAGGACGCGGTGCCGCAGGTGCTCTCCGAGCTGGGCGAACTGCTGGCGCACGGCCTGGCTGTTAAGCCTGGCAAGCCGACTTTGTTCGGGAGCGCGCGGGGCAAACCCGTATTTGGCCTGCCGGGCAACCCCGTGGCAGCCTTTTTTATGTTTCATTTACTGGCGCGTCCCTTAATTGCATCCATGCAGGGCTCCGAACTGGATGAACAGCGCGTGCAAGTGCCTGTCGCGCGCGCTGTGCCTTCCAATCACGGGCGCGAAGAATATGTGCCGGTCACCCTGCGGGACGGCGAAGCGCAGCCCATTCCCAGCAAGTCCGGATTGATCACCACGCTTGCCCGCGCGGACGGCTTCATCGTCATCCCGCGCGACAAGGAGGGTTTGAGCAAAGGTGAGCTGGTTGAAGTGACATTTTTGAAGAGGTAGAGCATGGCTTTTGAATATCTGACCAACATTCCCCTGGAAGAAGCGCGCGAAACCTATCTGAACGCCCTGCGCCAGGCGGGCTTGCGCTATAAAACTGAGACTATCCCGGCCAGCTCCGCGTTGGGGCGCGTGACCGCCAACGCGGTCTACGCCCGCATCAGCTCGCCGCACTACAACGCTTGCGCGATGGACGGCATTGCCCTGGACGCGAAGCGGACTTTCGGAGCTTCTGAGACCACGCCGGCGCGCCTGGACGCGGATGCCTTTGTGTGGGTCAACACCGGCGACCCGCTGCCCGAAGGCTGCGACGCGGTGGTGATGGTGGAAGATGTGGTGCAGGATGGGGACGGCGTGACGCTCTTCTCGGCGGCGCTGCCCTGGCAGCATGTGCGCCAAATCGGCGAGGACATCAGCGCAGGAGATATGATTGTGCCATCTTTCAGCGTGCTTTCCCCGGCAGCGCTGGGCGCGCTGCTGGAATCCGGCGTGCTGAACGTGGAAGTAGTGGCGCGCCCGGTTGCCGGAATCATTCCGACCGGCAATGAGCTGGTCGCCCCGACCGAAGCGCCGCAGGCAGGCAGCATCATCGAATCCAACTCCACGGTATTCGCGGGCATGCTGGAGACCTGGGGCTGCGTTCCAAAAATATACCCGGGCGTGGGCGATGACCCTGCCTTGATTGAAGCAGCTCTGCGCCGCGCGCTGGCAGAATGCGACCTGGTGGTGCTGAATGCCGGCTCCTCCGCGGGCAGAAAAGATTTTTCCACCGACGCCATGCGACAGGTGGGCGAGGTGGTTTTGCACGGCGTGGCCATCAAGCCCGGCAAACCAGCGATCCTGGCGCACGCGCGCCCAAGCGGTGGAAGCGTTGTGCCGGTGCTTGGCTTACCGGGTTACCCTGTTTCCGGCATCCTGGTGATGGAAGAGCTGTTCAAGCCGGTCGTGGAGAGCCTGACCTGCCGACCTTCGCAAAAACCTGAATTTATCCAGGCTTCCATTTCGCGCCGGCTGACCTCCTCGCTCAAGTACCTGGAGTTCGTGCGCACGCGCCTGGGGAATGTGAACGGGAACATCGTGGCGGTGCCCCTGAGCCGGGGCGCCGGCGTGGTCAGTTCCTTTGTGAAAGCGGACGGGATTATTCACATCCCACAAAACACAGAAGGCTACGAAGCCGGCGAACTGGTGAACGTCCAGCTAACCCGCAGCCGCGCGGAAATTGACCGCACCCTGGTCATCACAGGCAGTCACGACCCGCTGCTGGACGAGGTCGCGGATATCCTCAAACGGCAGGACCGGGATAGTTCCGTCGCGTCCTCGCACGTGGGCAGCATGGGCGGCATCACGGCTGTCAAACGCGGCGAGGCACACCTGGGCGGTATTCACCTGCTGGACGAAGCCAGCGGCAGCTACAACATCCCGTATCTGCGCAAATACTTCCCGCAGGGCGGCGTGGTGCTGGTGGAATGCGTCCAGCGTACGCAGGGGCTGATGGTCCCCAAAGGCAACCCGCTGAACATCCGTGAATTCGCGGATATTGCCGGAAAGCGCTACGTTAACCGCCAGAAAGGCAGCGGTACGCGCATCCTGTGCGACTTCCTGGCGCGGGAGAACAAGCTTGATGTGGACAGCGTGCGGGGATATGAGCGCGAAGAGTACACGCACACCGCAGTCGCGGCGGCCATCGCGGCAGGAACGGCCGACGCCGGGCTGGGAATCCTGGCTGCCGCGCGAATCTACGACCTGGACTTTGTGCCGGTGTGCGAGGAGCAATATGATTTGCTCGTCGCGGAAAGCGCTTTTCACCTGGACATGGTGCGGCGCTTGCTGGAGGTTCTGCGTGGAGAGGAATTCGCGCGCAGGCTCAAAGCGCTGGGCGGCTATTCGCTTCATCACCCGGGAGAAATCAGACCATGGAACTGAACCATCTCGATAAAAATGGACACGCGCGCATGGTGGACATCTCGGCGAAAGAAGAAACCGTGCGCGAAGCGCTTGCCAGCGCCCTGGTGCGCATGCACCCGGAAACCCTGGCGCTTATCCAGGCCGGAGAAATGCCCAAAGGGGACGTGTTCGCTTGCGCGCGCGTGGCCGGAATTATGGCTGCCAAGCGCACCCCAGAACTTATCCCGCTGTGCCATCCCATCCCGATAACATCCGTGAGCGTGGATTTTGAGGTGGTGGCTGCAGACCAACTGCGGGTCATTGCCCGGGTAAAAACCACTTACCGGACCGGCGTGGAAATGGAAGCGCTCACGGCAGCCAGCGTGGCAGCGCTGACCGTCTACGACATGTGCAAGGCTGTAGACCGCGGGATGCAAATCCTGCAAATCCAATTGGAGCAGAAAAGCGGCGGAAAATCCGGCGATTTCCGGCGAGAGGATATAATCCCTGCAAATGATTGATCAATATCAACGGGAAATTACTTACCTGCGGCTTTCTTTGACTGAACGCTGCCAGCTGCGCTGCACTTACTGCCGCGCGGAAGAAGGCGCCTGCCCCAGGGCCGAGGAATTGAGCGCTGCGGACTTCGCGCGCATCGTGCGGGTTATGGCGTGCCTGGGGATTAACAAGGTCCGGCTGACGGGCGGGGAACCCCTGCTGCGCAAGGACATCCTGGATATTGTCGCGCAGGTAGCCCGGGCGGCTGAACTGAAAGACCTCTCGATGACCACCAACGCCCAAATGCTGCCGGGCAAGGCGGCCGCTCTGAAAGCTGCCGGCTTACGCAGGCTGAACATCAGCCTTGATTCTCTCCAGCCGGAAGTTTTCCGAGCGATGACCGGAGGGGACTTGCAGCGTGTGCTGGACGGCATAGACGAAGCGCTTGCGGAGGGGCTTGTACCGCTGAAGATTAATGTAGTCGTCGTGGCGGGCATGAACGCCGGGGAAGTCGATGACTTTATCGCGCTTACCCGCGAGCGCCCGCTGGACGTGCGTTTTATCGAGCTCATGCCAATTGGAGACCAGGGCAGGAACGGCCAGCGGAGTATATCCAACCAGGATTTGCTGCGGGCGCGCCCGTACCTTCGGGCGCTGCCCCCGCGTTACCCCGGGCAGCCTTCCGCGGATTATCAGGTGCCCGGCTATCCCGGGCGGGTGGGTTTCATCAGCCCCATCTCGCACCGCTTTTGCGCAGACTGCAACCGCATCCGCGTGATGAGCGACGGCATGCTGCGCCCCTGCCTGGGGGTCGACCAGCAAATTTCCCTGAAAGACGCCCTGCGCGGCGGAGATGAAGAACTTCTGGAGCTCATCCGTCAGGTAATATTTGAGAAACCTATCGGTCACGCCTTTCAAACCTGTTCGGCTTCTGCGCGTGACATGAGCAGGATTGGAGGTTGAGTTTGGCTAAGGTTGTCGCGGTTAACATCAGCGCCGAGACGGGCGTCATCAAGCAAACCGTGGAAAGCGCTGTGCTTGTGGAAAAGTTTGGGATTAAGGGAGACGCGCATGCCGGCAACTGGCACCGCCAGGTGAGCCTGTTGGACCAGGCGAGCGTGGACAAGATGAGCGCGCTTGGGGCAGAGGGACTGACGCCGGGCATTTTTGCCGAGAATATCACCACGGAGGGCATCGCGCTGCACGCGCTACCAGTTGGCACCCGCCTGCGCGTAGGCGAAGCCGAGCTGGAAGTCACGCAGATTGGCAAGGAATGCCACGCGCACTGCCAGATTTATCAGCAGGTGGGCATGTGCATCATGCCGACCGAGGGCATCTTTACGGTTGTCCTTCGCGGAGGGGAAATCCGGGCGGGAGATACGATTGAAATTCTGAACGGGGTGCGCGCGGCGCTCATCACCATCAGCGACAAGGGCGCGGCGGGCTTGCGCGAGGATAAGAGCGGACCCGCGCTGCTGGAAGCGCTGCAGGGGCACGCGCTGGTGACCGAGCAGTTTGTCATTCCGGATGAACTTGAACAGATTAAGGCGGAACTCTGCCGCCTGGCGGATGGCGGCGGCCTGGATTTGATTCTAACCACCGGCGGGACTGGATTGGCGCCGCGGGACGTCACCCCGGAAGCTACCCTGGCGGTGGTGGAACGGCTTGTACCGGGTATCCCCGAAGCGATGCGCGCTGAAAGCCGCAAAATCACTGAGCGGGCGATGCTTTCCAGAGCCCAGGCGGGGGTGCGCGGGCGCACGCTGATTGTCAACCTGCCCGGCAGCCCCAAGGCGGCGGTGGAGTGCCTGCAGGTATTCCTGCCGGTGTTGGCGCATGCCGTGGAGACGCTGCGCGGCGAAGCCTACGAGTGCGCCAGGCTCTGACGCTTGATTCGTCGTTGCGAAGGAACGCCAGCGAGTGCGGCAGGTTTCGTCGTTGCGATGGAGCGCCAGCGACTGCGGCAATCTGCCCGGATGTTGATAATCTCGCCTATAGAAAAGAAAGATCTTTCACTGCGTTCAGGATGACAACAGCGGGCGTTCAGGATGACTAACCATCTATTTGTCATTTTGATGCCCTAAAAGGTACGGGGCGAAATGAAGGATCCTGGGAGAGAAAAGAAAGATCCTTCACTGCGTTCAGGATGACAACAGCTGGCGTTCAGGATGACAACAGCGGGCGTTCAGGATGACTAACCATCTATTTGTCATTTTGATGCCCTAAAAGGTACGGGTCGAAATGAAGGATCCTGGGAGAGAAAAGAAAGATCCTTCACTGCGTTCAGGATGACCATAAGCGGGCGTTCAGGATGACTAACCATCTATTTGTCATTTTGATGCCCTAAAGGGTACGAGTCGAAATGAAGGATCCTGGGAGAGAAAAGAAAGATCCTTCACTGCGTTCAGGATGACAACAGCGGGTGTTCAGGATGACAACAACGGACGATCAGGATGACCATAAGCGGGCGTTCAAGATGACTGCCAGCGGGCGCTCAAACGCTGGAGCAGTTCTGAAAAGCCTCAGCTAATCCAACCGCCGCCCAACACCTGCTCCCCCTGGTAAAAGACCGCCAGCTGCCCCGGGGTGATATCCCGCAGCGGCTTTTCAAAGCGCACCCGCACGCTGCTGTCCGGTCCCGGCGTCACCAATCCGAGCGCGGGTGCGGCCCGCGAACGGATTTTCACTTCCGCCTGGAATTCTTCTGTTGGGGAAACGCCGGAAATCCAGTTTATTTCCGTCACGCGCAGGGTATCCGCGCCCAGCTCCTCCGCGGGGCAGACAATCAGACGGTTGTTCTCAATATCTTTTTTCCACACATAGAGCGCCTGGGCAGCGGCCGGCACCCCTTTGCGCTGTCCGATGGTATAAAACGCCAGCCCCTGGTGCTGACCCAGCAGCTTGCCGCTGCGGTCCGTGATGGGACCCGGGCGCACAGCCTGGGGCGCGTACTCCGCCAGGAAGTCGCGGTAGTCCCGACCGCCCAAAAAGCACAGGTCCTGGCTTTCGGGCTGGTCGGCGGCCGGCAGGGCGCGCTCCGCGGCAATGCGGCGCACTTCGGTCTTGCGCAGCTCTCCCAACGGAAAGAGTGTATGGGCAAGATGCTCCTGGGTGAGCGTGCTGAGGAAATACGTCTGGTCCTTAGCGGGGTCTCTGCCTTTCCAAAGCTCATAAGCCCCGTTAGGTTGGGCCAGCACGCGCGCGTAGTGCCCGGTGGCCAGATAATCCGCGCCGATGGACTTGGCGTAATCCCACAAGACCCCCCATTTGAGGAAGCGGTTGCAGGTTACGCAAGGGTTGGGCGTTTCGCCGCGGGTATAGCCATCCAGGAACTGTTGTACCACTACCGAGCGGAAAGTTTCGGCTTCGTCAAGCACAATAAAAGGAATGGACAGTTTCTCAGCCAGGCTGGCTGCCAGGGCGCGCGTTTCGGGTGTGCAGCAGCGATTCTCCTGGTCACAGCCGGGAGCGTTCCACAGGCGCATGGTCGCGCCAACGACCTGGAAACCCTGCTCCACCAGCAGCGCTGCCGCGACTGAACTATCCACTCCGCCGCTAAGGGCGACTACAACTTTTTTCATCTTTTTTTCCGTGCGCTGAATTTTGCCTGCGCAGGTCTATTATAAACTGGCAGTCGGAAGCGAAGAGAATTGGATTGTACGCAGGGAACAAAAGGCTTAGATGCGCCAATGCTGCAGGAACAGGCGCGCGCTTTCGGTTTGGGGGTTCTCGAGTATGTCGCGGGCAGGCCCTTTTTCCAGAATTCTGCCCTGATCCAGAAATATCACTTCCTCAGCCAGGCGCAGAACCTGCGCGGGCGAATGCGTGGCAAAAATCAGGGTGCAGCGCGTGGTCCGGGCATATTCCAGCAGCGTATTCTCAATAGAATCGGTGCCGCGGATATCCGTGGAGGAAGTCGGTTCGTCCAGCAAGAGCAGTTTGCGCGCTTTGGCAATCATGCGCGCCACTGCCACGCGTTGGGCTTCGCCGCCAGAAAGCTTGTTGCCGCGCGCCGTGATAAAGTTTTGCATCCCCACCGCTTCCAGCGCGCGCAAGGCGGCGCCGCGCCGCTCCGGGTTGTTTTCCAACGCCATTTCCACATTGCGCAGAACAGAAAAGCTGAAGGCGTAG
>JBCFBH010000113.1:0-1658 GCA_038562595.1 Anaerolineaceae bacterium | reverse complement strand
CCGTCCTGGATGATGTAGGTGTTGCCTTCCACCCGCAGGCGGCCTTTGGCGCGCGCCTCGGCGGTTCCGCCAAAAGTGATCATATCTTCAAAGGAAATGATTTCAGCGCGGATGAAGCCTTTTTCCATGTCCGAATGAATGACGCCGGCGGCTTCGCGCGCATTGGAACCCTTGCGCAGCGTCCAGGCGTGCACTTCTTTATCCCCGGCGGTGAAGAACGAATGCACTCCCAGCAGGTCGTATGAAAGGCGGATCAGGCGTGAAAGGCTGGGCTCGGTGATGCCATACTCCGCCATAAACAGCGCGGCGTCTTCCGGGTCCAGCGCGGCAATGTCCATCTCCAGCTTGGCTGGCAGGCTCACGGTGGTGGTGTGCGGATGCAGGCTGTGGTAATCCAGCGGCGTCTGCTCCTCAGATTGATTAAAGACAATAATCTGCGGTTTGCGGCTGAGGAACTGAAAACTGGAGAGCAGTTTGTCTTCCTCCGGTGTGAACGCGTAATGCCGCAGGGGCAGTTCTTTTTCCAGCACAGCCTGCAGGCGCTCAAACAGGTCGATATCTTCCTGTATCTGCGCCCGGTCGCGGGTGACCCCGCGGCGGTGTTCCTCGCGCAGGCGTTCCAGGCGGCGTTCCACCATCACCAGGTCGTTGAGCACAAATTCGGTATCCATCGTCTGGATATCGCGGATAGGGTCCACGCTGCCAGCCTGATGCGGGACGCTGGGGTTTTCGAACTGGCGGACGACATGCAAAAACCCGTCCATCTGGGAGAGCATATTGGAAAGCGCGCCGGAAAGCCCGTTTTTCCCCGCGCTGCCGTCCAGACCGGCAATATCGGCGTAGGTGACCTTGGCGCGCACGATTTTCTTGGGGTGGTAAATCGCGCAGAGCTGGTCCACGCGCGGGTCGGGGACGTCCACGACGGCGGTGTGAACTTCCATCTGACCGGAGGAGATGTCGGTGGGGATATCCGCGCGGGTAAGCGCTTTATAGAGGGTTGTTTTGCCGGATTGCGGCAAGCCGATGATGCCTAACTGCATAGTACGCTCCTGCGAAATGAATGCCGGGCAGCCTGCCGTATAGTAACGGCAAGGGCGTGTCCTATTGGATTATACCTGCTGCCAGGCTGGCGGGTGCAGCAAAAGTGAGACCTTTTTGGCTTCCCCTGGGGACTGCTTGCGTGCCGGAGGCTAAGCTGGCGAGCAAAGCAAGACTGAAGAGGGAAAAGAAAAAGACCCTCTTCCGCTCTGCGGACACCTTCCTCCTGAGGAAGGCCGTTGGGAGCCACTCCTAAAGCCGCAGTTCAATCGGTGGGAAATCCGTGCTTAGCAAAAAAAAAGACTGGCAGGAAAAGGTTCGTTATCGCGAGAAGCGAAGCGATACCCAAAGGGTACTTTGTCTCCCAGTTATCTACAGGCAGATTGCCGCAATCGCTGCGCTCCTTCGCAACGACGAATCCTTTGTCATCCTGATACCCTGAAGGGCACGGGTCGCAGCGAAGGATCTCGCATTACGGGGATTAAGATGCTTCGCCTGCAGCTCAGAGGTTGTGAAAAAATCCTGGCAAATGTTAAAGAATTCCGGTAAGATGGGCGCAAAACAAATTACAACAGGTGAACATGAGCGAAACTCTTTTTACCCTTCCCCAAGAATGCCCT
>JBCFBH010000112.1:0-1676 GCA_038562595.1 Anaerolineaceae bacterium | reverse complement strand
GCGCGGCGCTCGTCTACGGAGTGGTATTAGCGCCTGCCAGAGCGAAAACCTTATTTGGCCCAGCGGACCCCCGCCTGAATATCCTACAGCGCAGCAGGTCGGCGCTGGCGTTACTGGACGCGCAAGAGGAATTGCTGGGCAGCCGCCCGGGCGCAGGGAAGACCGGCAAGTTTTCCGTTGATGCGGACGAATCCGTACGGGGAATTTGCTCAAGACTGGAAACAGAGGGATTTATCTCTTCCGGGGATGCAGTCTGCACGTTCTTAACCTATTCCGGGCTCGACCGCATGGTGCAGGCCGGAACTTTTACGATACTGCAAGACCTCAGTACTCTGGATATCGCGCGCCGGATTGCTGACCCCGCCGCGCGCGACATTGCCTTCACAGTTTTCCCCGGCTGGCGAATGGAAGAAATCGCGGCTGCCATTGACGCGTCCGGTTTCAACTTCAGCGGGGAGGAATTCTTGCACTTCGCGATACAACCAACATCCCAAACCCGCTCTTTGCTAAACCTGCCTGATTCAGCGTCGTTGGAGGGATATTTCCTGCCAGATTCGTATAGTTTTGAACCGGACATCCCGCTTGAGAGCATGATTTCAGTCATAGTTTCCCGCTTTGCCGAGAGGGTTCAGGATGCACGCTTACAGGAAGGTCTGGAACGCCAGAATCTGAGCTTGCATCAAGCTGTCATTCTCGCCTCGATCATCGAACGCGAGACCCGGGCTGACGAAGAGAAAGCCCGCATCGCTTCGGTCTTCTACAACCGTTTGGCAGCCGATATGCGCCTGGAAACCGACCCGACAGTGCAGTACGCCCTGGGTTTCGACAGCGCCGCGGGCAGCTGGTGGAAAAGCCCGCTATCTTTAGAGGATCTGGCGGTCGATTCTCCTTACAACACCTACCTGTACAAGGGATTGCCGCCCGGCCCGATTTCAAACCCGGCGCTTATCACCTTAATCGCGTCGGTTGAACCGGAGCAGACGCCTTATTACTTTTTCCGGGCAAGCTGCGACGGCAGCGGAACCCATGTTTTTTCGATTACTTTTGAAGAACACCTCAATAATGCCTGTCCCTAAACCATCGGAGGAAGAATGATCACTTTGGGTATTGATATTGGCGGCTCTGCCACAAAAGGAGCCTTGGTTGATACCGAAACCGGAAAGATGGTTTCTGAACGCGTGCGTTTTGAAACGGAAGCACTTGTAAAACCAAGAGAAGTTGCCGCTCTGGTGGAAAAAATCCGGAAAAAGCTGGGGTACCACGGCATGATCGGCGCTGGATATCCGGGCGTCGTCAAAAAAGGCGTGGCGATTACCGCTGCAAACCTGCATAAGAACTGGATCGGCACAGACGTGGCAGCCCTGATCTTTAACCAAACCGGTCAGATTACTACCGTGTTGAACGACGCTGACGCGGCAGGACTGGCTGAAATGCGATTTGGGGTGGAAGAAGCCCGGCTTTATAAGACGATGCTTTTCCTCACAGTCGGCACAGGCATCGGCTCCGCGCTATTCGTGGACGGACATCTTTTGCCCAACACAGAACTGGGTCACCTCAAGATCCGCGGGAAGGACGCGGAACACCGCGCTTCGGACGCCGTCCGGCAACGGGACGGTCTCAGTTGGAAAAAATGGGGTAAGCACTTCACAGAAGTGCTGCAGACCTATGAATTCCTT
>JBCFBH010000064.1:3660-10020 GCA_038562595.1 Anaerolineaceae bacterium | reverse complement strand
CCGCGGGGTAGTCCTTCAGAAGGTCTCTCTGCATGAGGGCGGCAGATTGCGAGAGCGCCAGAATTCTCAGGCAGGCGCTGCCAGCCAGCGCTTCCAGTCCGCGGCGGGTGAGCCCATCCAGACCGCTGTGCGCGATTTCCTTCCCGTGGTGCCGGGTGACCAGGTGAGCAAAGCGCGGCACGATAGTTTCAAACGATGTGACCCACGGCGTACGGCCGTAGCTAATGCCGTTGAAGAAATGCAGAACGTCCACGCGATTGAGGTCCAGATCCTCAAACTGGTTGTTCAGGTTAAAAATTGGTATGAGTGGTTTGCCCAACGTGCGGTTCAGCTTGTTCGCCAGCCGGCGCAAAAAGCCGTACCAGTCCCTGGCAGGCAGGTACTGCGCTTCTGGCAGCCTGCCCAGCATCAGGCGCTGGTTGATGTAATAATCCATGCGGTAGGAGACAATTCCAATTTTCATCAGTTCAATCGCGTGAGCTCGTTTCGATCATTTTGGGTTGGCGTGCCTAAGACCTATGCGTCGGACGGGGAATGCGCCGCGCCCTACCAGGGGGCGTTTTAAGCGTTGGGTTGTTCCACCGGCAGAGGAGTCGGTTTCCAAAGCATGAAAAGAATTACCGCCAGGATGGCCATGCCTGCCCCAAAGAAAAATGGAGCCGAGGGTCCAAAACCTTTCCAGCCGCCCACGCCGCTCCACAACAGCCCCGCGATGACGGACGCGGGAAAATCCAGAATTCCCAGGATGGCATTGTAAGTCCCAAAAGCGGTTCCGCGCATCTCGGTCGGCACCAAATCCGCCACCATGGCTTTGGCCGTGCCGTAAGCCAAACCGTAGTACATCCCGTACGCGGCATAAAGAAGCCAGATCTGCACAGCTGATTGCGCCAATGCGAATCCCAGGTAAATTAAGGCGTAGACAATCCAACCGCCGATGATGAGCTTGCGCCTGCCCAGCTTATCAGAAAGCGCGCCGGCTGGCGTGGAAATGAGAGCGTAAATCAGATTGAAGGCAGCCAGCATGATAAGAATATTCAAGGCGCTCATGCCGCGTTCCTGCGCCCGCAGCACCAGGAAGGCGTCCGAAGAATTGCCCAGGTCAAAGATGCCCACGATTACCAGAAAAACGATAAAGTTGCGGCCGAGACCTTTGAAGGAAATGCGCACCTTGCGAACTTCTCCCTCGACCTTCACCTCTTTCGTGCCAATCGCCAGCACAATTACTGCCAGGAAAGCCGGGATGAGGCTGATGAGCACGACAGTTCGGAAAGTTTGCTCCGCCAAGACCGCGCTGCCCGCCTGCAGCCTCCAGACGATGAAAGCCGCGATCAGGATGCCGAGTAAGGCGCCGGCTGTATCCGCCGCGCGGTGCAGCCCAAAAGCCAGCCCGCGCTGTTCGGGCTTTACGTTATCCGCTACCAGCGCGTCCCGCGGGGCGGTGCGAATGCCCTTCCCGACCCGGTCCGCCCAACGCACACCTGCCACGGAGCCCCAACTGTTCGCAACGTAAAAGAAAGGTTTCGCGAGGGCGGAAAGCCCGTAACCCACCACTGCCAACCATTTGCGCGTGCGTAATTTGTCCGAAAGCCAGCCGGAAAATACTTTCAAGAGGCTGGAGGTTGCTTCGGCAATCCCTTCGATGACGCCAATGATGTTTGTTTTTACCCCCAGCACAGCCGACAAAAACAGCGGCAGGATGTTTATCACCATCTCGCTGGAAATATCAGTCAGAAAACTGGTCGCGGAGGCGATCCACAGATTGGTGGGGAGTTCCTTCAGGTTTGAACGATTGAGTAGAGACATGCGCTACCTCGATTGTTTTTCGCATTATACTCCACGCAAGCGGGATTGCCTGGCTTTTGTACGACTAAGTTTGATTAACCCGACTTTCCAACGAAAAAACGCCCGCGCGGGCACCTGTTCGCCATCTGTGATAATCGTGCGCGCGAACGCCTATCCAAACCTGCCGGTGATGTAATCCTCGGTTCGTTTATCCTGCGGATTGGTAAATATTTTGCGGGTCAGGTTGAATTCCACCAGCTTGCCAGTCCGGCTTTCATCTGTGAAGAAGAAGGCTGTGTAGTCCGAGACGCGGCCGGCTTGCTGCATATTGTGCGTCACAATCACGATCGTGTACTCTTCTACCAGTTGCCGGATTAATTCCTCGATGCGCTGCGTGGCGATGGGATCCAGCGAAGCCGCCGGTTCGTCCATCAGGATTACGCTGGGTTTCACCGCCATCGCCCGTGCGATGCAAAGGCGCTGCTGCTGCCCGCCCGAAAGCGCGAGCCCGGATTTGCCCAGGTTGTCCTTCACCTCATCCCAGAGTGCGGCTCCGCGCAGGCTGGTCTCCACAATTTCATCCAGAACTTTTTTCTCGCGGATGCCATTCACGCGCGGACCGTAGGCGACGTTGTCATAAATCGATTTGGGGAAAGGATTGGGCTTCTGGAAAACCATGCCTACCCGCTGCCTTAAGGCCACAGCGTCCATGGAAAAAATATCTTCCCCGTCCAAAAGCGCCTGACCTTCGGTGCGGACGCCGGGAATCAGGTCGTTCATCCGGTTGAAAGTGCGCAAAAAAGTGCTTTTACCGCAGCCGGAAGGTCCGATAATGGCGGTGACCTGTTTTTCAGGGATTTTCAAGCTGATATCATCAAGCGCTTGAAATTTTCCGTAGAATAGACTGTAAGCATTGGTTTCTAGTTTAATCGCGTTCATTGATCCTGACGCACTCCGGCACTAAGTTTTCGGGATATTAAGTCGATGACCAGATTGATGATAACGATGGACACAATCAAAACCGCTCCGGTCCCCATGGCTTTTTCAAAGGCATTCGTGTCCATTGCCAGGTAAAAGAGATGCAGCGAGAGCGTGCGCCCGCCGGAAAGTAGCGAATTCGGCAGGCGGTAGCTTCCGCCCAGCGTGACGTAAAAAACTGCCGTCTCGCTGATGACGCGCCCGACGCTCAGCATGATGCCTGTGATAATGCCCGGAATGGCTGCTGGCAACACAACCTTGCTGATGGTTTGCCAACGCGAAGCGCCCAGAGCCAGGCTGCCTTCACGCAGACTCACCGGTACGGTCAGCAGGGCTTCCTGCGTTGTGCGGATGATGGTCGGCAGCACCAGACAGGCGCCAGCCAGCGCCGCGGAGAGCAGCGAAAAGCCGAACTTGAGCGCGGAGACAAACAGCGCGTAACCAAACAAACCAAAAATAATGGAAGGGATGCCTGCCAGCGTTTCCACGCCAAAGTTCGCGACCTGCAAAAGACCCTGGATGAATTTGCCGCCGCTTTTAGTTTGCCCCTGGTACTCAATCAGGAAGATAGCCGCCCCGATGCCCAGCGGCGCGGCAATCACCAAAATCAGACCGACCAGGTAGATTGTGGTGAGGATTGTGGTGGAAATACCGCCCTCTCCAGAGAGCCCGCCTTTCGGCGCCGTAGTGAGGAAATCCCAGCTCAGGGTTTTGAAACCGGAAATGAAGACATACCCAACCACGATTACCAGAATAAGGATAACCACCAGGCCTGCCAACCACAGCAGTCCGAAACTGAACTTCTGGGTAGCCTGACGTCTGCGCAGGTTCGCGGACGCGCTGCTAAATCGCATTTCTGTTGGTTTGACCGAAGTTATTTCTGGCGCGTTCATCCGAGCAACTCCATTAACCCGCTTCGTTTCCGCGGTTCAAAATTGCGTGCGCGGAAATGTTCACGACCATAATCAGGACAAACAGCACCACGCCGGTGGCAAAGAGGGCGCTGGCGTGCAGCCCGGAGGCATAGTTGATCTCCACAGCAATATTGCCGGTGAGCGTGCGCGCCTGGCTGAGAAAGATTGTCAGGGGGTTATCATCCAATGGCATGGGCAGGATGACGGAATTGCCAATTACCATGATCATCGCCATCGTTTCGCCCAGCGCTCTGCCAATCCCCAGGATCAGCGCCGCGATGATGCCGGACTTCCCGGTGGGAAGGAGCACCTGAAAAATGGTCTGCAGGTGGGTGGCGCCTAAGGCGAGGGAGGCTTCCTTGTATGAGCGCGGGACCGCCCGGATAGCATCTTCGGAAATGCTGGTAATCGTGGGCAGGATCATGACCGCCAGAACTATGGCGGCAGAGAGCAGCCCGTATCCGGAATTGCCCACCACTGGAATTTGCCGTATGAGAGGAACCAGCACAACCATCCCGAACAGCCCGTATACCACCGAGGGAATGCCAGCCAGAAGCTGAACCGCCGGACGAACCACCGCCTGTACTCCGCGCGGGGCAATTTCCGCCAGGAACACTGCCGCGGCAATGGCAAGCGGCACGCCGATGACCAGCGCCATGAGTGTGACCATCACCGAGCCGACAAGCATCGCCAGGATACCAAAACTGCCATTTGTCGGGCGCCAGGTAAGCTCCCCTAACAGACCCTGCAGTCCGAACTCCCGGAATGCCGGGAGGCTGGAGCGAAAAATGAAGACGAAGATAGAAATAACGATGATGATGGAGAACGATGCGGAAATGAGCAGGATCGTCCTGACGGCCCGGTCAACTCGAAGTTTGGTCTGCATTGCGTCTCCAGCGTTCTATTTTATCAGAAAGCTGGCGTCCTCAAGGCTTTTGAGGACGCCAGGTATAATCCTTACGGAAACGGACCTTACTTTACAGGAATGTAACCTTCTTCGCGGACAAGGGCCTGACCTTCAGCGCTGAGAACGAAATCCAGGAAGGATTTGACGAGGCCTTCCGGCTCGCCGTTGGTGAGCAAGTTCAGGGGGCGAACCACCGGATAATCTCCGCTCGAGGCATTCTCTTCGGTCGCAGCCGCGCCGCCAATGCTCAGAGCTTTGGTGCTCTCATCCAGGTATCCGAAGGAGAGAAACGCAATCGCGTTAGGCGTGGTCGCCACGACAGTGCGGATGGCTCCATTGGAAGATTGCAGAACCGCGTTATCCAGGATGAGGGCGTCTTTGCCCATGACCAATTCCATGAACGCGTCGCGAGTGCCGGAGCCTTCTTCTCGCGCCGCGACGGTAATCGCAGCGTCCGGGCCGCCAACTTCGTTCCAGTTGACGATTTTTCCACTGAAGATATCCCGGATTTGATCCAGACTCAGGTCATTGACCGGATTATCCGGATGAACGACAACCGCGATGCCGTCCCGAGCGATGACATGCACCCGCAGGTTTGGGAATTGGGTCAATTCCTCATCCTTGACCACGCGGGAAGCCATACCGATATCCGAGGTACCCTCGCCGGCAGCTTTGACGCCAACGCTGGAACCGCCGCCCTGAACGTCAATCTGAACATCCGGGGAAGCGCTCATGAAGCTTTCGGCCAGCTTCTCGGCCAGGGGCTGCACCGTGGTGGAACCGGTGATGCTGAGGGTTGTGTCTGCGCCTGTTGCGCCACACGCACTCAGGAGCAGGCTCGCAACCAGGACGACAATGATTGTGTACTTCTTCATATTTCTCTTTTCTCCATTTTGATTCTAAAGATGTTTCAATAGTATCACTCTGTTCTTAAGAGACCTTCAAACCAAAGTTAACAATGGGTAAAAGCTTCCTCCGAAGCGGTTCTCTCTTTTTTTTCAGATGGTTGATGACTGGCAGCCAGGGGTTTATTTTCCCTTTTTTGCTTGCGGGAATTTGCCCGGCGCGCGTCGCAGCCCCATTCAGACTCCGCCCGCAGCATGGTGCGGCAATTTGGACAGACACATTTGGACAGGCACAATCCACGCGAACACGGAACATGTTAAAATTCAGGCATGAGCGCGCGCGCCATTCCCAAACTTCTTCCAGGCACAATCCTCTTGCTGGCGTTCTGCCTGTGCTTATCGGCTTGCTCTGGGCAGAGCACGCCGCCGCCCCTCACGCCCGCTGCGCTGCGCCAGGTCAGCCCAACGCCCGGCCCCGCCCAACGGCAGACCCAGGCGGCCGCGGCGGCGACCCCCACTCCCAAACCTTCGCCCACGCCGTGGGAATACGCCACGTATACGCCCACGCTGCCCCCCGCGGACCTGCCGGCAGCCGGGATCAATCCGCTCACCGGGCTGCCCGCGCAGGATAAAGCCCTGCTGGAGGAGAGGCCTGTGCTGGTAAAAATCGCGAATTGGCCGCAAAACTTGCGTCCGGCAGCCGGGCTTGGCCAGGCGGACTTGGTGTTCGAGTATTACATTGGCTTCCAAATGAACCATTTGGCGGCAGTCTTTCATAGCAGCGATTCCGCGCGCGTGGGACCGCTTGCCCCCGCGCGCATGGTGGACGCGCGCCTCGCCGAACATTACCAGGGCATCGTCGCGTACGCCAGCGCGGACAGCACAGTGGAAAAGATTTTCTCCGAAGTGCTCCCGGGTCGGGCATTCGCGCGCG
>JBCFBH010000064.1:0-3650 GCA_038562595.1 Anaerolineaceae bacterium | reverse complement strand
CCCTGCCCGGCTATCTGCACAATCACCGACACCAGCGGCGAGAACACTTTCGTGGATACAGCCGCCCTGCGCGAGGTCGCAGGCCAGGAGGAAGACCCGCCAAAATCCATCGATTTGCTGGGGTTTACCTTCAACCCCCGCCTTACGGACTGGGACGCGGACGCAGAAACTCTCAGCCTGCTTTACGCGGATTTCTCGGTGATGGATTGGCGCTTTGACAGCGAGACCGACCAGTATGTGCTTTTTCAGGATTTTGCTAAGGATGGCTCCATCAGCATTGTGCCGTCAACGGATCGCGCGGACGGCAGCCGCCTCGCCTTTGAGAATGTGTTGGTGCTGTTTGCCAACTATATCGAATATAACCCTTCAATGTACGATGTAGACTTCCGCGAGGGCGACCCCAACCAACGCGCGTTTCTGCTGCGCGATGGCAAACTCATCCACGGCACATGGTCTTCTGCCGACCCCTTCAGCCCGATAAACTTATTCGGAAAAACAGGCGCGCCGCTCCCACTAAAACCAGGACGCACCTGGATTATCTTCGTGGGTACCACCAGCAAAGCTTCCCAAACCAATGGCGCGGATTGGGAACTGGTTTTTTCGCTGCAATAATCGCGTCAGAACAAACTAAGCCTGCTGAAAGCGCATCGACCGCATCCCATTCAGGGTCACAGCCAGCGTAATTCCGATATCCGCCAAAATTGCCACCCACAGCGGCGTCAGTCCGATTAGTGCCAGCACCGCCACAGAAACTTTTACCCCCAGGCTGATGCCAATATTCTGCCGGATTAACCCATTCACGCGGCGCGACAGGTCAAAAGCGAAGGGCAGTTGACTGAGTTCGTCCTGCATCAAAACCACGTCAGCCGTCTCGAGCACCTGGGCATTGCCCGCGCCCCCCATTCCGATGCCGATATCCGCGCTGGCCAAGGCCGGGCTGTCGTTGCTGCCGTCCCCCACCATCAGTACCTGACCGTATTTCTGCTTAAGTTCGCCCAGCAGTTTGTATTTTTCTTCGGGTAATAGACCCGCGTGGGTTTCATCCAGACCAAGCACGCCGGTCACCTTTTCTGCCGTTTCAGCGTTGTCGCCGGTGAGCATGACCGTATGCAGTCCGCGCTGTTTTAGCCCCGCGATAACCGCTTCGGCTTCCGACCGTACGCCATCCTGAGCGCCCAAAAAACCGCGAACGCGCTCGCCGTCGCAAACCAGCATGGTGGTTTGCCCCCGGCTTTCGGCTGCCAATGTTTCCTGCCGCAAAACAGCCGGCACCTGGTGTTCCGCATCAAAGAGCGGTAAGCTGCCAACCGTGGCCAGCTTCCCGTTCACATAACCCTGCTGCCCCCTGCCGTTAAGCAGTTCCAGCTGTTCGGCGGGCTGGTAACGCGTGTGGACGCTGCGTTCCTGCGCCGCGTTCATGACCGCCTGCCCGAGCGGGTGCACGCTGTAATATTCGAGCGAACTAGCCAGCGCCAACAGGTCATTGCAGGGCTCGCAGGTTTCGCTCCCCTCGCAATCCACAGCTTTCACCGTCTGGATAACCGGTTTTCCGAGCGTAAGCGTGCCAGTCTTATCAAATGCCGCCAGCTTTGAATGGCCGAGGCTCTCGAGATACACGCCGCCTTTGAAAATCACGCCGGCGCGTGCGGCACGCGTGAGCCCGCTGATGATGGTGACCGGGGTGCTGATCACCAGCGCGCAAGGGCAGCCAATCATGAGCAGGGAAAGCGCGCGGTGCAGCCAGCCGTAACCGCCCGCGCTGTTCCACAAAGGCTGTCCGAAAAGCAAGGTGGGGACGAGCGCGGTCAATATTGCCACCCCGACGACAATGGGGGTATACACCGCCGCGAAGCGGTCGATGAACTTCTCCTGGCGGGCTTTCACCGTGCGGGCGTCCAACACCAGGTTCACAATGCGCTGCACAGTTGTATCCTGTGCCAGGGCGGTCACGCGAACTTTCAGCACGCCCTGCCCATTGATGGTGCCCGAAATTACCGGGTCGCCTGCCTGTTTAGGGATCAGGCGGCTTTCGCCGGTGATAGGCGCCTGGTTAATCTCGCTGTAACCGTCCAGGATGACGCCGTCCATCGGAAAGCGTTCACCCGCGCGCACGACGATGAGGTCTCCGACTGAAAGTTTTTCAATCGGGACAACTTCCTCACCCGATTCACGGAGGCGTACTGCGCTCTTGGGGGCAAGATCCGCAAACTCGGTCAGAACCGCGCGCGCGTGGTCGTTGGTGTAGGCTTCCATGGCTTCGGAAAGGTGGAAGAGGATCAGGATGACAAAAGCTTCGGGGGTCTCGTTGATCACCACAGCGCCGATGACCGCCAGGGTCAGCAAAAAGTTTATCGTCAGCTTGCGGTCGAGGAACAAACTCTGCAGTCCACTGCGAAAGATTGGGAAACCAGCCAGAAGAAGCGCCGCCAGTTGGATGCTTATCCTCCCGGCGCCTTCCACTCCCAGGCGCGGCAGAAAGAGCGAACCGAGCAGCAGGAACAGCCCGGGCAGGGTGGACCTTAGCGTTCTATTGCTGCTGAGCGTCTTCCAGAAGCCGGCAAAGTTGAGGCTGGTGGCTGCCGGCGCGTGCGCCGTAAGGGGAGTAAATCCCAGTTGACGGATACGTTCGCGCAAAAGCTCCGGGTCGGCGTTGCCTTCCACAGTCAGTTCCGCGCGCGTGAAGTCCAGCCGCGCGTCTTGTACGCCGGGTAAGTTCTTAATGCTTGTTACGATCACCTGGGCGCAGTCAACGCAGTCCAAGCCCTGCAGCGGGATAACGATGGATTTCATAGAAGCTCCCTGCCTCGCTCTGAGAGGTGTAAACCATGTTCGTAAGCCTTCCTGAACAGGTCTTCGATGTGTTCATCATCGATGTGGTAGAAAATTTGGGTGCCTTCCCTGCGGCTGGAGACAAAGCGCAGGTTGCGCAGGATGCGCAATTGATGGGAGACTGCGGTCTGGCTGGTCTGAACGCGTTGGGCCAGGTCCGATACGTTGATTTCCTCGTCGAGCAGCAAGGCGAGAATTTTCAGACGAGTCGGGTCGGCCAGACCCTTAAAGGTCAGCGCCATCCGCGCGGCGTCGCGTTCAGATAGGAGGGGAATTACGCTTGCTTCCATGTCTTGTTGCTCCGGTAATATGCTTATATGAACATATTCTCATATTATACGCGCTTTTGCTTGAAGCGCAAGGGCAGCGAACCTGTAATGTAGACACAGACGAGGCTGGTAAACTGCCGGCAGCTTTCCACACCACCTGGCCGGATTTTAAATCGGGATGCGAAAACACACCGCTCCGCCTTATCATCAAATCCCAGCGCAGGCAAGCAATATTCGTCATCGCGCGAGCCCCCGCTGCAGGAACGTCCACGAAAACATGCCCTGGCACAAGGGGGCGTGGCGATACCCAAAGGGTACTTTGTCTGCCTGACGACCGACAGAAAGATCCTTCGCTGCCGACCTGTACCCTAAAGGGTATCAGGATGACAATTGGAATGAGTCTCAAGGAGAACGATTCGCGGGCAAGCAATATTCGTCATTGGAGCCCCCGCTGCAGGAACATCCCCGAAAACATGCCCTGGCGCAAGGGGCGTGGCGATACCCAAAGGGTACTTTGTCTGCCTGGCGGTAAAAAGAAAGATCCTTCGCTAC
>JBCFBH010000063.1:0-10183 GCA_038562595.1 Anaerolineaceae bacterium | reverse complement strand
CGCCGTGCCATGGATTGGTCTTATTATACTTCGTGATTATTTCACAAGGCTGGCTGCTGACAGGCTTTCTGTCTAAAACCCCGCTCTTGCAATCCGCCAAATCTTGTGGTAAACTCTAAAATTCTTGATACAATTGATTCAATCGCTATTGACTCAAGAGATAACTTGCAATATACTAAAAAATTGCGCTATGATTTAATCCCTGCGTGGTTGCATTTGTGTGCCCACGCATTTGATGTTTAGGAGAAGTGAATGACTGATTTGATGCCTCCAAAAACGTACGCTCGCATCCCGGTCGGGTTAGAGCTGCCGCAACTTATCCAGGTCCAATTGGATTCTTTCCAGCGACTCAAGGATGAGGGGCTGAAAAGCTTGTTTAACGAAGTTTCCCCCATTGTTTCTTACGGTAACGACCTCCGCTTGCATTTCCCCAGCGATACCCCGGTCTCCCGGGAGTTCGGTCTCAAGTTCTGGTTCGAAGCGCCCAAAAATTCCATCGAGGAATGCCTGGAACGCGACCTGACCTATGCCTGCCCGCTGTATGTTTCCGTACTGTTGGAAGGCAATGATATCAGCGATAAAGTCAAGCAGGAACTCTTCCTGGGCGACTTTCCGGAAATGACCCCCAAAGGAACTTTCATTATCAACGGCACCGAACGCGTGGTCGTCTCCCAGCTGATCCGGTCTCCCGGTGTCTATTTTGAGGCAGAGGTCGACCGCTCCACGGCGCGTGAGCTGGCTACCGCCAAGCTGATCCCGGACCGCGGCGCGTGGATGGAATTTGAAACGCGCAAAAACGACAGCATTTTTCTGAAATTCAACCGCAAGCGCACTGTGCCGATCACGGTATTCCTGCGCGCGCTTTCGGCTGTGGATGACGGCATGCCCGATTCCCCTTTGAAAACCGGTACCAATGAAGAAATTATGGAGCTCTTTAAGGATGTGGACAACGATCCTGACCATCATTTCATTGAGACTGCTTTCGAAGAAGAGCCTGCTTATGACCTCAGCGGCGGCTTGAGCGTCGCCGAAGCCGCGCTGATTGAGCTGTTCAAAAAACTGCGTCCGGGCGAGCCGCCTACGCTTGATAACGCGCGCAACCATTTGGTGGAGCAGTTGTTTGACCCCCGCCATTACGACCTGGAACGTGTGGGGCGCTATAAGCTCAATCAGAAACTGGACCTTGTAGATGCCATCCCGGTTTCCCACCGTATGATTACGAAATACGATGTTGTCCGCCTGGTGCGCCACATGATTAAGATTAATAACGGCACGGCGCACGCGGATGATATTGACCATTTGGGCAACCGCCGCGTGAAAACAGTAGGCGAGCTGATTCAAAACAAGCTGCGCGTGGGTCTGCGCCGCATGGAACGCGTCATCAAAGAGCGCATGTCCATCCGCGACCAGGGCGGCAGCCTTTCACCTGTCAGCCTGGTGAACATCCGCCCGCTGGTGGCTTCCCTGCGCGAATTCTTCGGCTCCAGCCAGCTTTCGCAGTTTATGGAAGAAACCAACCCTTTGAGCGAGCTGCGCCATAAGCGCACAGTCTCCGCGCTTGGCCCGGGCGGCTTGCGCCGCGAACGCGCTGGCTTTGACGTGCGCGATGTGCACTTCTCTCACTACGGGCGCATCTGCCCGATTGAAACCCCGGAAGGCCCGAACATTGGTTTGATCGGCCGCCTGGCCGCTTACGCAACCGTTAACGAATTCGGCTTCATTGAGACGCCCTATCGCAAGGTGCGCCATTATCTGGATGGGTCTGACCCCAAGCTGGTGAACCACCTGCTGCGCAAAGATATCTCTGACCCGGCAAGCGGGGAAGTGCTCTTTAAAGCCGAAACCCGCGTGACGCCTGAGATGGCGGCTAAAATCAGCACGCTTGGGCTGAAGGAAGTCTGGGTTCGCCCGTTCGTAACCGATGAATACGTCTACCTTTCCGCGGACGCGGAAGATAAGTACGTCATCGCGCAGGCAAACGCGCCGTTGAACGAATACAACGAATTCCTGCACCGCAACTCCTGCCGCTTCCACTCCACCTTCGCGATTTACGACTATGAGTACATCGAATATATGGATGTGGCTCCGAACCAGGTGGTAGGTATCAGCGCCGCGCTGATTCCCTTCCTGGAGCATGACGATGCGAATCGCGCCCTAATGGGCTCCAACATGCAGACCCAGGCTGTACCGCTCCTGCGTCCGGAAGTTCCGATTGTTTCCACCGGCATGGAAGGCGCCGCTGTGGCGGATTCCGGCCAGGTGGTCATCGCGGAAGAAGACGGTGAAGTCATCAAGGTTACCGGTGACAAGCTGGTGCTGCGCCAGATGGACGGCAGCATCCGCGAGCACAATCTGCGCAAGTATCAGCGCTCCAATCAGTCCACATGTATCGATCAGCGCCCGGCAGTGAGCAAGGGGCAGATTGTGCACAAGGGCGATGTAATTGTGGATTCGTCCTCCACCGAGGACGGCAAACTGGCGCTCGGTCAGAACGTGCTGGCGGCATTCGTAGCCTGGGAAGGCTACAACTTTGAAGACGCGATCCTCATTTCCGAACGCCTGGTGGAAGAAGACCGCTACACCAGCGTGCATATCGAGAAGTACGAAGTTGAAGCGCGGGATACCAAACTGGGCCCTGAAGAAATTACCCGGGAAATCCCGAATGTCGGCGACGAAGCCATCCGCAACCTGGATGAGAACGGTATTATCCGTGTCGGCGCGGAAGTCGGACCGGAATCCATTCTGGTCGGGAAAATCACCCCCAAAGGCGAGAAAGAACTCACGCCGGAAGAACGCCTGCTGCGCGCCATCTTCGGCGAGAAATCCCGGGACGTGAAAGACACTTCCCTGAAGATGCCGCACGGCGAACGCGGTATCGTGGTGGACGTCAAAGTGTTCACGCGCGAAGAAAACGCGGACCTTTCCGCCGGTGTTGACAAGATGGTGCGTGTGTCCGTCGCTCAGCGCCGCAAGGTTATGGCTGGTGACAAGATGGCAGGGCGCCATGGGAACAAAGGCGTTGTCTCGATGGTTGTACCGGTAGAGAACATGCCTTTCCTCGAGGACGGACGTCCGGTGGATATCATTCTGAATCCGCTGGGCATTCCCGGTCGTATGAACATTGGTCAGGTGCTCGAAACCCACCTGGGTTGGGCGGCGGAGAGCCTTGGCTTCCGCGCCATCACGCCGGTATTTGACGGAGCGAGCGAAGAAGAAATTGAAGCCGAACTGGCGCGCGCCTGGATGATCAATGAAGCCTGGCGCGTGACCGGTGAGAAAGCCTGGGAATGGCTGGACAGCGTGAACGCTTACAGTGCCGAGGATCTCAAAGATGATGAAGAAGCCCGCCTGATTTATCTGGCGAACAAACTGGCAAACACCGGTATCGACGTACAGGAATTGATGGCGAATCACCTGTTTGCCCGCCGTACCGCGCTGTACGAATGGCTGAAAGCTGAAGGCTACGACCCAGCCGGAATCACCGCGTTCCCTGAGGACAAAATCCCTGTCAGCGAACGCAACGCCCAGGACGAACGCGCCGTGCGCGCCTGCCTGAACCTGTGGGTGAAGTCGCTCGGGCTTGAGCTGGACCAGAACCTGAGCATGGAAGACCTGCACAAAGCCGCCCAAAACATCATGTTGGAAACTGGCAATCCCGTGCCGATTATCGGCAAGCAGGTGCTGCGCGACGGCAAGACCGGCGACCGCTACGACCAGCCGGTGACCGTCGGCTATATGACCTTCATGAAACTGCACCACCTGGTTGAGGATAAAGTCCACGCCCGCGCGACCGGTCCGTACAGTCTGGTAACCCAGCAGCCGCTGGGCGGTAAGGCGCAATTTGGCGGTCAGCGCTTCGGTGAAATGGAAGTGTGGGCGCTGGAAGCCTATGGCGCGGCGCACACCTTGCAGGAAATGCTGACGGTTAAATCAGACGATGTGGTCGGCCGGGAAAATACCTATCAGGCGATTGTGACCAACAAGCCGATTGAAGCCCCGGGCACTCCCGCGGCGTTTAAGGTGCTTGTGAAAGAGCTGCAGAGCCTGGGCTTGGCGGTTGAATCAATCATGGAAGACGGCGAAATTGTCAGCTATGGAAAAGACAATGAGCGCCGCTCCGACCGCCTGCCGACCGGATTGCTTGACTCACGCTCCGGTGCGTGATAGAATCACGCTTCGCTTTGCCAGGCTGTGATAGTACAATTGTGCCTGGTGAACTGGATCAGACGAGGAGGCCATCCGCAGTTATGATGGCCTTGATTGATGAATAATTGGTAGTTTTTTATTTTAGACGGAGGCAAAGTGCCAACAATTAATCAATTAGTACGCAACGGTCGCAAGACCAAACACCAGAAGAGCAAATCCCCTGCTCTGCAGTACACGCTTAACTCAGAGAAGCAGCGTCGGACGCGCCAACCCAAGGGAGCACCGCAGAAACGCGGCGTATGCACCATCGTGCGTACGATGACGCCCAAGAAACCAAATTCTGCGCTGCGTAAGATTGCCCGTGTGCGCCTTTCCAATGGGATGGAAGTCACTGCCTACATTCCCGGCGAAGGCCATCAGCTGCAGGAACACTCCGTGGTGCTCGTGCGCGGCGGCAGGGTGAAGGATCTGCCTGGCGTGCGTTACCACATTGTGCGCGGCACTTTGGATACGACTGGTGTGGCGGACCGCAAGCGCGCCCGCTCTAAGTACGGCGCCAAACGCGGCAAGTAACCCGGATGCTTTAGGGCAGAAACAAACGCGCTCACGCGATGAACGCGCTTGCCTTGCCTGTATTTGATGAGGAGCAATAATGTCAAGAAGAATTAAACCAGAAAAACGGGAAGTCCTGCCGGATGTGCGTTACAACAACACGCGAATCCAGATGATGATTAACCGCATTATGTTAAACGGCAAAAAAAGCACTGTGACCAGCCTGGTCTACGACGCGATAGATATGATTGCGGCGAAGACCGGTAAGGACGGCGTGGAAGTTTTTGAGCAGGCGCTCAAAAATGTCAGCCCGGTCATGGAAGTCCGCCCGCGCCGTGTTGGCGGAGCCACCTACCAGGTGCCTATGGAAGTCGCTCCTGAGCGCCGGCTGACTCTGGCGATGCGCTGGATTATCAGCGCTTCACGCGCGCGTTCCGGTAAATCCTACTCCGAGAAGCTTGCCGGGGAACTGATGGATGCCGCTGAAAATCAGGGCGCATCAATCCGCCGCAAAGAAGAAACGCACAAGATGGCGGAAGCCAACCGCGCGTTCTCTCATTTCCGCATGTAATTCTGGCGGATAGAGACAATAAAGGTTTCTTAATGGAAGATTTTCCGCTCGAGAAGTATCGTAATATTGGCATTATTGCCCATATTGACGCTGGTAAAACGACGACTACCGAGCGGATTCTTTACTATACCGGCAAAACCTACCGCCTGGGCAACGTGGATGACGGCACGACTGTCACCGACTGGATGGCTCAGGAACGCGAGCGCGGCATTACGATTGTTTCAGCCGCGGTCACCGCGGAATGGAAGGGTCACCGGATTAATCTGATTGACACCCCCGGGCACATTGATTTCACCGCTGAAGTTCAGCGCTCTCTGCGCGTGCTGGACGGGGGCGTGGTTGTCTTTGATGCCGTGCAGGGCGTAGAACCCCAGAGCGAAACCGTCTGGCGTCAGGCGGACCGCTACCAGGTTCCGCGGATTTGTTTCGCCAACAAGATGGACCGCATGGGCGCCTCGTATGCGCGCACCATTGAGAGCATTAATCGCCGCCTCGGCGCGAACACGCTCGCGATGCAGATCCCGATTGGCGAAGAATCCGCCTTCTCCGGCGTCATTAACTTGCTGGAAGAAGAAGCCGTCTTCTTTGACGACGAAGGCGGAAAAGAACCGCGCGTAGAGCCAATCCCCGAAGAATACCGCGAGAAAGCCGCCCACGAGCGCGGCCAGTTGGTCGAGAAAATTGCTGAGCTGGATGACGCGTTGATTGAAAAGTTCCTCGAAGGCGAAACCATCAGCGTCGCGGAGCTGAAAGCTGCGCTGCGCAAGGGCGTGCTCGATTCGCGCGTAACCCCCGTTTTCTGCGGGACGAGCCTGCGCAACAAAGGCGTCCAACCCTTGCTGGATGCTGTGGTGGACTATCTGCCTTCGCCGCTGGATGTTCCAGCTGTGAAAGCTACGCTCCTGCGCGATGACAGCATCGTTTTGCGCAACCCGGACCCGACCGAACCGCTTTCCGCATTGGTCTTCAAAATCGTCACCGACCCCTACATGGGGCGTCTGGCGTATATCCGCGTGTATTCCGGCACGGTCAAACAGGGCGAGGCGGTTTATAACTCCTCCAAAGGCAAAAAAGAACGCGTCGGCCGGCTGCTGCGCATGTACGCGGACCGCCGGGAAGACATCAGTGAGTTGGGTGCCGGTGACATTGGCGCCATCCTGGGTCTTAAGTTCAGTTTCACCGGAGACACCCTCAGCGACTCCTCCGCGCCGGTGGTGCTGGAAAGCATCAGCTTCCCGGACCCGGTGATTTCCGTGGCGATTGAACCCAAAACCAAGGCGGACCAGGAAAAAATGTCTGATTCGCTGGTGAAACTGGCGGAAGAAGACCCGACCTTTAAGATTCGGCAGGACGAAAACACCGGACAAACCGTCATCTCTGGCATGGGAGAGCTGCATCTCGACGTGCTGGTGGACCGTTTGCTGCGCGAATTCAAAGTGCAGGCGAACGTTGGCAAGCCCAAAGTGGCTTACCGCGAAGCTATCACCCGCCCGGTAATGAACGTCAATTACAAATACACCAAGCAGACCGGCGGCCACGGGCAGTACGGTCACGTGGTCATCAACATGGAACCGCTGGAAAATGGCAGCGGGGTCGTTTTTGAAAATCTCATTCGCGGCGGCTCTATTCCCAAGGAATATATCCCCGCTATCGAGAAGGGAATCCACGAAGCCGCTGAAAGCGGACCGCTGGCGGGTTTCCCGATGACCGATTTCAAGGTCTCCCTGACAGACGGCTCCTTCCATGAGGTTGACTCCAGCGAAATGGCTTTCCGCATGGCGGCTATCTTCGCGTTCCGTGAAGGCGCTGAGAAGGCCGGCCCTGTGCTGTTGGAACCCATCATGAAAGTGGAAATCACGGTTCCTGAAGAGTTCACCGGCGATGTTATCGGTCAGGTGAACGCGCGGGTGGGGAACGTGCTTGGGATGGAATCCCAGTTCGGCAATGCCCAGATGATCCACGCGGAAATTCCGCTCTCCGAGATGTTCGGGTACGCCACGGAACTGCGCTCTGCCACACAGGGGCGCGGGGTCTTTACCATGGAGTTCAAGCACTACGCCCAGGTTTCCGAAAGTATGCGCAAGAAAATTCTTGGGCTGACTTAGCCTGAGGATGCGCAAACCCCTGCAAAGTGATCAAAGCCAGCGCCCCGGCGCGGGTTGATGCTCAAAGCAATACACTAAGAATTGATTAGGAAGATTATGGCAAAACAAAAAATTCGAATTCGTTTGAAAGCATACGACCACCGCATCCTCGATCAGTCCGCGAAAAGGATTGTAGAGACGGCGGAGCGCAGCGGCGCGAAAGTCCTTGGCCCAATTCCGCTGCCGACCAAGCTTGAACGCTATACCGTGCGCCGCTCCACCTTCATTGATAAAGACTCCCAGGAGCATTTTGAAATCCGGACGCACAACCGCCTGATTGATGTTCTGGAACCTGATTCCAAGACCATCGACATGCTGATGCGTCTGAACCTGCCCGCGGGCGTGGATATCGAGATCAAGATTTAGGGTTGCCGCGGGCGCCAGATGCGCGCGCCAAGGGAATCGTTACAAAAGAAGACCGCTTCACCCTTGCAGAGAATGCAGGGTTGTGGTAAAAATATAAGGTTGCCCTTACGGCGACCTTAATAGGCAATTTAAGAATGTGCACCCGAGTGGGCAGAACAGCTACACAGGGTCCATTGACTGAATTGCGCGGAGATGATGCAGCTTGCCCATGCTGACAGTCTCGCAAAGAAAGAATACTAACAGGAGAATAGAATGTTTAAAGGGCTTATTGGAAGAAAGATCGGTATGACCCAGATCTTCGATGCGAACGGCGCCGCGGTGCCGGTGACGCTGCTCGAAGCTGGGCCTTGTTTTGTTTCCCAGGTGAAGACTGTGGAAACAGACGGATACAATGCTGTACAGCTGGCTTTTGGCGAGGCCAAACCCAAGCGTCTGACCAAGGCGCACCTGGGGCACCTTAAAACCAACGACCTGCCTCCAGTCCGCGTTTTGCGCGAGTTCCGCACCAAGCAATTGGACGGCGTCAGCGCGGGAGAAAAGCTGGACGCTTCGGTGTTTGTTGAAGGCGAACATGTGGATGTCATCGGCTTCAGCAAGGGCAAGGGTTTTGCCGGCGCGGTGAAGCGGCACGGCTTTGCCGGCGGTCCACGTACGCACGGTCAGTCCGACCGCCTGCGCGCGCCAGGCTCCTCCGCCTCCACGACGACCCCCGGGCGCGTCTTCAAGGGAAAACGTGGCCCTGGTCATATGGGTAATGTACAGGTCACTTCCTCAAATGTGCTCGTGGCGCTGGTTGATCCCGAACGCAATTTGATCGCAGTGCACGGCTCTGTTCCGGGTCCCAAAGGTGGAACCGTAATCATCAAAGAGGCTCGCAAGCAGTAGCCGGCTTGTGATAAATGGAGAAAGTTATCATGAAAGCAGATGTTTATAACTTACAAGGGGAAAAATCCAGCACGGTTGAATTGCCCGATGAAATATTCGCGGCGAAAGTCAACGTGGATTTGATGAACCAGGCATACCTGCGCCAACTGGCCAACGCCCGTCTTGGCACGCACAGCACCAAACGCCGCGGTGAAGTTGCCGGCGGCGGCGCCAAGCCCTGGCGCCAAAAAGGTACCGGCCGCGCCCGTCAGGGCAGCACGATTTCCGCCCAGTGGGTTGGCGGCGGCCGTATCCATACTCCGAAGCCGCGCGATTACAGCCAGCTGATGCCCAAGAAAATGCGCCGCGCCGCGCTGCGCTCCGCGCTGACCGTGAAAGCGAATGAAAACGGTTTGGTGCTGGTGAGCGACCTCGCGTTGGCTGAGCCCAAAGCCAGCTTGTTCTCCAAGGCACTCAAAGCCCTGGCAGGAGACGCGCGCACGCTCGTTTTGGTGCCCGATAAAAGTGAAAGCTACACAAACGTAATCAAATCCGGACGCAATCTGGCGGATTCAAAGCTGTTGCTTGCGAATTACCTGAATATCCGGGATTTGCTGCAATACGAAAAAGTTATTATCCCGCTCGCTTCACTTGATGTGATTAAGAGCTTTTTGGGATAGGAAGGTGAAGCAGAATGAGCAACTCCGTATTTGATATCCTGCGGCGCCCTGTAGTGACAGAAAAATCGCATTACCTGGCTGCCAAGCTGCATCAATATGTGTTCGAAGTCGCCAGTGACGCAACCCGCGAGATGGTGAAAACCGCCGTGGAAACCGCGTTTGATGTGAATGTCCTGCGCGTCAATATTATCAATCTCCCTGCCAAGTCCCACCGCAACTCGCGCACCCGCCGTCTGGCGCTGCGCACCAGCGGTTACAAGAAAGCCATTGTGACCTTGGCGCCGGAAGACAGCATTCCTGTGTTTGAAGGGGTGGAATAATGGCCGTTAAGATTTATAAACCCAAGACCCCTGGTCAGCGTCACCGCACCAGCTACACCTTCGAAGAGATCACGAAGGACCGCCCCGAGCGCAGTTTGATTGTTTCCGGCAAGAAGACAGCCGGGCGCAACTCCCTCGGTCGGGTTACCGTTCGCCATCGCGGCGGCGGCTCCAAACGACAGCTGCGCACGGTCGATTTTCTGCGCAACAAATCCGGCATTCCCGCAAAGGTGAGTGCGATTGAGTACGATCCCAACCGCACCGCCCGCCTGGCGCTGCTGGTCTACGCGGACGGCGAGAAACGCTATATCCTGGCGCCTCTGGGCGTGAAGGTTGGCGATGTGCTCGTCTCCGGTGCGCAGTCTGAAATCAAGCCCGGCAACAACCTGCCCCTGGCAAACATTCCAGTTGGCACGACAATCCATGCGATTGAACTGCAGCCCGGTAAAGGCGCCCAGATCGGCCGTTCAGCGGGCAGTTCCGCCCAGCTGCTTGCTAAGGAAGGCAGATACGCGCACGTGCGTATGCCCTCCGGTGAAG
>JBCFBH010000062.1:0-10279 GCA_038562595.1 Anaerolineaceae bacterium | reverse complement strand
ATCTCCGAGCGAAGCGCGTCTGAATAGCCCTTGACCGCGAATTTCGCCCCGCTGTAGGCAGTGTAGCCAAATATTCCAATAACGCCGGCCAACGAAGAAATGTTTACGATGTGGCCGCTGCCGCGCGCGATGAATTCCGGCAGGAGGGTCTGGACCACATTCACAGTGCCGTAGTAGTCGATGTCCATTATCCACCGGAAGTCTTCTAATGGTGTCATTTCCGCGTAACTGGATTTGGCAACCCCAGCGCAGTTAATGACCAAATCCGGCAAACCAAAGTTCAGTACCAAATCACTCAAAGTATGCTCAATTTCCGCATGATTTGCCACATCCGCGGTGAGTATCGAAATTTTCTGAGATGTATTTACACGAAACTTTTCAATAGTTTCCATAGCTTCTTGCAGCCGCTTTCGACCCCGGGCAAGAATTATGACTGACATCCCTTCAGCAAAAAGTTCGCAGGCAATCGCGAGACCAATTCCACTGGACCCGCCGGTGATCAGAGCAAGTTTTCCGTCGAGGTTCTTCATAATCAAGCTCCGCAGCTGCTGCAGCTGCCGCCAGCGCAGCCGGAACAGGATGGACCTGAGTCTGTCAGGCTTTTTCCGCCGCTAAAAGCGTTCACTTTGGACAGTCTGCGCCGTGTTTCTGAACCGGCGCAGTGCGGACATTGCGCCAGGGAATCAGCCTGACTGTGTGTGCGGATGAGTTCAAAATGCGTGCCGCATTTCTGGCACTGATATTCATAAATTGGCATAATCGTGTCCTTGACCTCGTTCATAGTCTCTGAGAGTAGAAGTATGTTAATCCTGTTATGACGGGTTGGCAAGCTCGGCGTACTGCTTGCGGATGGCAGGAATCAGATATTCCCCGAAGGCGCGTTCCTGGTTGTAATCGGGCTGCCAGCCCCAATCCCTGCGGGCGGCGCTGTCGTCCACGTCTTCCGGCCAGGAGTCGACAATCTTTTGCCTGCGCTGGTCCACCTCAAACCCGATGCGCGCGGTGGGAAAAGCCTTGGTCGTGATGTCGCAGATTTCCTGTGCGGTCGGGTTGAAGCTGGTGACGTTGTAGACAAACTGCGAGAGCTTATCGCGGTCCGCCTCTTCCAGCATAGTAAGGGATTTGATTGCATCCGGCATCACCATAAACGGTAAGCGGGTATCCGGGCGGACAAAGCAGTTGTAAGGCGTGCCCTTGGCAGCCGCATGCAGCATTTCAGGGCCGTAATCGCTGGTGCCGCCGGTGGGGATGGTTTCCGCACTGATAAGCCCAGGGAAACGCAGGCAGCGGAAGTCCACCGATGGACCGGAAGCAGAATCCGCCGCCAACTGGCGGTAGTGTTTGCTGTAGTAGCGCCCGAGCTGTTCGCAATACAGTTTGTTGCACCCGTACATCGTGGTCGGGAAAGTGTACTGAGTCTCTTTAACCTTCCCAACCCTGGTTTTGCAGTCCAGCGAGTCCATCCCATACGCGGCGATGGAGCTGGGGTAGATGAACTTGACCGGGGTGCCCTGCCACTGCGACTGTTCTACTGCCAGACGCAGCAGGTTCAGTGTTCCTTCCACGTTAATGCGGTGGGCGGTTTCCGGATTGTATTCAGCTTTGGTGGAGAGAATGGACGCCAGGTGGTAAATCGTACGGATTTGATGCTCAACCACAAGCCTTCCAAGCAGGATTTGGTCGAGGATATCGCCGACGATCCATTTTGCGACCATCGAGCGCAGCGGCTTGTCAAGCGGATTGACGTCGATCGCGACGATAGGGCAATTCAGGGCGGAAATATGGCGAATCAGGCCGTGACCGATTTCTCCATTCGCTCCGGTTATCAGAACAACTTCCTCGCGCATACTGCTCTCCTTGGTCTATAACGGCAGGGTGACAGACATCCGCCGTATGGGTCTTCCAGTATTTCTGCCTACCTGCATAACAACCACGGACATGTCATCGTGCGGCTGCCCCAAATCCTGCGCGATAGCCTGGTTCAGGACTTGATCGGCGAGTTCCTTGACGGAAAGCTCCTGTTCGTCCAAAACGGTCTCCATCAACGAGTTCCATTCCAATGGTTGGCTGCAGTCCCAGCCGGCTGTTGCGACGCCGTCTGAAAACATGATGATAATGAAATCGTTCTCTATCGGGAATTGATACACATTAGGCTCCTGAGGATCAACCTCATCATGCCCTTCATAACTTGTGTAGCTGCCCTTGTTTTTGCGGATCATAATCACGGGCAGGTCATTGTTCTTGGTGAGGACAATCGTCCCGCTCTCCAGGTCACAGGATAGGACGTTCAAGCTGAATTCCGCCTCACCGTGGTACTCTGTTTTCAATGCTGAGAGTACCGCTCGCGACGCCGCGCCGTCGTGTATGCCGTCGAGCAGGAGCGAAAGCAGGCGGTGCACTGTTTTGCGGGCGACAAACTTCGAGCGTTTGCCGTTCAGCTTCCCCTCGCCAAGGATGACTGAGACGCCGCCGCTGGGTCTTTCCACAACTTCAACCTGGTCGCCCTGTTCCGGTGATGAGTAACGGTCCACTTTTGAGATCGCGATTTGAATTTCCATGCCTTAATTCTAACTCAATCCTGGCGCTTGAAGAAATGAAGCCGGCTGTCAGAGTGGGTATAATAGCAGCTAAGATTGCTGATGGAAAAACATTCACGCTCTTTCCTGTGTTTACTAATTCTTATTGTGCTGCTCTCAAGCTGTTCCCGCCCCGGTTCGCTCCAACCGACCAGCACCCCAACGACCACTTCCGCACCAGCCTCGGATGCCAGATTACGCATCAGCGCCATCCAGGGCGCGCAGCACCGCTCGCCTTATGATGGTAAAAGCGTTGCGGGCGTGGAAGGAATTGTCACAGCCATCACCGGTGGCGGTTTCTATCTGCAGGACCCGCTCCCGGATGAGGATGAGCGCACTTCAGAAGCTCTCTTCGTCTCCGCAAGCGCCTATAGAAGCATAAAGGTTGGCGATTTGGTGAGAATTGACCAGGCAAAAGTGCGGGAGTATAACCCGGCTGGGCTGGGCGAAAACTCGCTGACGCGGACAGAAATGTTCCAGGTGACTTACACGGTCCTTTCCAGCGGCAATCCGCTGCCGGAAGTCGTGGTGCTGGGCGAGGCAGGCCGGAGAATACCGAGCATGTTCATCGAAGATGACGTGAACGGCTATGCCGGAAGAAACGGGAAATTTGACCCTGCCACGGACGGCCTGGATTTTTATGAAAGTCTGGAAGGTATGCGCGTTCAGGTGAATGATGCCCTGGCAGTTTCGTCGACATCCACTTATAAGGAAGTTGTCGTCGTGGCGGATGCAGGCAAAAACGCGGGCGTTTTATCCCCCAGGAGCGTGCTTGTCTTGCGTCAGGAAGACGCCAATCCTGAGCGCATCATTCTGGATGATACATTTATCAATATGCCCGCTATTCGTGTGGGGGCGCGATTCACAGAGCCAATCCTCGGGATAATGGACTACAGTTTTGGCAATTTTAAGCTGCAGTCCACCCAAAAGCTGCGGTTTGAGCAGGGAAATAACCCGGCAGAGGCTGTCTCCTACACGCCCGCGGAAAATGAGTTGGCTTTCGCGACATACAACGTGGCCAATTTTAGCCCGATGGTCTCCCCTGAGAGGCTTGAGGCGCTGGCAAAGCAGATCGTTTTCACGTTACGCAGCCCGGACATTCTGGCACTGCAAGAAATCCAGGATGATGACGGCGATCTGGACTCCGCTCAGACTTCAGCCGCCGGCAACATCAACAAGTTGATCCAGAAGGTGAAACAGGTGGGCGGCCCGGAATACAAAGCGCTTTCCATTGACCCGTTGAGGAACGCGGACGGCGGCGCGGTTGGGGGAAATATCCGGGTTGTACTGCTCTACAGGGAAGACCGGGGTCTGAGCCTGGCACCTGCCCCCGCCGGGGATGCAAACAGCGCGAACCAGGTACTGAACATAGATGGAAAGCCTGCGTTGACACTTAATCCGGGACGGGTCAATCCGCAAGCTTACGCTTTCCGGGACAGCCGTAAACCGCTCAGTGCGCAGTTCAAATTCATGGGCCGGGATATCTTCGTCATCACCTGCCACCTCAATTCCAAAGGGGAGGACGGCCCGCTCTTTGGCGACCAGCAGCCCCCGGCGCTCGTCAGCGAACGCCAGCGCCTGGAACAGGCGCGCGAGATAAACGACTTTATTAAGCAAATTACGCGTATTGACCCCTTTGCGTATGTTGTCGTGCTCGGCGACCTGAACGATTTCCAGTGGAGCGCGCCTGTGATGAAGCTCCAGGAAGGGGTGGTGGTAAACCTGATCACACTGCTTCGGGAGTACGATCGCTACACCTATAATCACGAAGGCAACGCGCAGGCTCTGGACCACATCCTGGTCAGCCTGACGTTTTTGAACCAGCTCAGTCACTTTGATGTTGTGCATATCAATTCTGAAGCGCTGCCCGACGCACGTGTGAGCGACCACGACCCGGTGTACGCAGCCTTTAAGTTCGAGTGATGAACAGCAGATGTTCCCGGATGAATAAAATAATCCATGTATTACCCTTGATATTAGTACTTGCTGCGTGTAGTAGTTATACTAATAGTACGGAGCTGCCCAGCTTAATCGACAATTCTCCCACCTATGACGCTATCACAATAACTCCAACCGAGGCTGTCAATCCTGCAGCAAGCCCACTAGAAGTCGTAGTGCGGGAAATAATACTGCCCGTGCCTTACGACGACGCGCGGATGGAGTTTTCTGGTCTGGCCTGGTTGGAAGATACCCTGGTCTTGCTGCCCCAATATCCGCGCCGCCTGGGGCAGGGCGGCAGCGCTTATCTGGTTACCATCCAGAAAGAGGATATCCTTGCATACCTGAGCAATGTAACCCAGGAGCCAATCGAAATTGGCCTGCTTGCGTTTGAAGACGGTGGACTTTCCGATACCCTGGAAGGATTTGAGGGTTTCGAGGCGATTGCGTCCTCAGGGGAACAGGTGTTTATGACGATCGAAACGAGCGGCGGCAGCCCGATGATGGGCTATCTCGTCTCTGGCGCCGTCGATTATGAGCATCAGGCTATCCGGTTGGACGCCGGAACCATTGTTCCGCTCGTTCCCCAGACGGAATTCCGCAACGCCAGCGATGAGGCTCTTGTGATCGAGAATAGTGCAATCTACACTTTTTTTGAGGATAACGGGAGCGGTGTTAACCCGAAATCTTACGCGCATGCCTTCGACCTGACTCTCGGCTTAAAACCCCAGGCAGATTTTCCAGCCATCGAATTCAGGGTTACGGACGCCACCGAAGCGCTTGCGGATGGAAGCTTTTGGGTGATGAACTATTTCTACCCGGGCGATGCGCATCTGCAAGCGGACGAGGATCCGATCGCGGAGCACTTTGGAGAAGGCAGAACGCACATGCGCTCAGAGCGTGTTGAGCGTATTATCCGGCTGCAGATTGAAAACGGAAGCATCCGCCTGGCTTACGAAACTCCGCTCTACCTGGAATTGACAGAAGATGGTCGCTCGCGCAACTGGGAAGGGCTGGTGCGATTGGACGAACTCGGTTTTCTAGCTGTCACGGATAGCTTTCCCGCAACAATTTTGGGATTCATTCCCGATTTAAGATAGAATTCACAGGCAAAAGCAAATGTTAACCTTTTCATAACCCACAGAGAGGAAAAATCCTGTAAAATGAAAAGGATGTTGGCTATCATGCCAGTATGCACGTTGGCTATTGGAGGTTTCGTTGACTGAGAATACCGTAGCGCGCCCGACCCGTAGGAGGTCCTTGAAGCGAATCAGGCTGCAGGAACAGCTTACCGGTTATCTGTTCATCCTCCCGGCTTTACTCATCATTTTGATATTTGGCATTTTCCCGATTGGTTATTCCATCTACATGAGCCTGTTTAACTGGCAGGTCACTAAAGGACCATTCATCGGTGACAAGAATTACCTGTTGATTTTTGGTTCCTGGTGGAATTTGCTGGTATTGCTGGCTGGATTGGGGTTGATTATCCTTGGTTCGCTGGTTTGGAGAAAAGGTTTTCAGTCAATCAACAATGGGCAAAGGCTGGCTCACATCGCAGGTGCGCTCGTCCTGATTTTGGGCGGCGTTATCTTTGTGACCGGTTGGGGAATGATGTATGAAGGAGGGAACAAGGATTTCCTCAATTCCCTGATTGTGACCGTGTATTACGCGCTGGGGACGGTTCCGGCGGAAATTATTCTGGGTTTGGTGCTGGCGTACATCCTGTATCAGGATATCGTCGGGAAGGAAGCTTTCCGGATGATTTATTTCCTGCCGTACATCACCCCTTCCATCAGTACAGCGGTTGTTTTCCAGATTATTTTTTCAAGCCGCGAGACCTCGCTGGCTAACAGCCTGATAGGTCTTTTGGGCGTCGACCCGCTTAGATGGCGCTTCGAGCCCAAGCCGGTGCTCAATTTGCTTGGCGTGAATGTTTCCGGTCTTGCTGGAGGACCCAGCCTTGCGCTGGTCACCATCATTATTTTTGGTATTTGGTCCTTCGTAGGCTACAACACGGTTATTTTCCTTTCAGGCCTGGGCAACATCCCGAAGGAAATCTACGAAGCTGCCGAGATTGACGGCGGCAGCAAATGGGACCGCTTCTGGCACATCACCATCCCGATGATTTCGCCTGTGACTTTCTACCTGACCTTAATCGGTTTTATCGGCACCTTCAAAGCCTTCAACCACCTCTATGTGATGCGGACGCCCAGCGCCCAAAATTCAGTGATTACCACCAGTCTGCTGGTCTTTGACCGCTTCTATAAGGCGAACCAATACGGCGTAGCCACAGCGCAGGCAATCGTGCTGTTCGTTGTCATCCTCGGGCTTACACTGGCACAGAATAAAATAATGGGAGAGCGGGTTTTCTATGGATAATTCTGCGGTAATGGCTCCACTCCAAAAAGAGAAAAAAGAAAACCACGCTGGCAGGATTCTCGGTAAGGCTGCCCTATACCTGATCCTATTAATTGGCGCGGGAATATTTATCTTCCCATTTTTCTGGATGATTTCAAATTCGCTGATGACACTCGGCGAAACAATTACCCGCCAATTGGTGCCAAAGGTTCCTCAGTGGGTTAATTACAAAGAAGCCTGGGAGCAGGCTAATTTCTCAAAATACTTCGTGAACAGCGTCCTGGTAACCCTTGGGACCCTGGCTGGCTTGCTGTTCACATCCATACTGGCGGGCTATGCCTTCGGTCGGATTGACTTTAAAGGCAAGAACCTCCTGTTCGGAATTTTCCTGGCGACCATGATGATCCCCGAATCTGTGACGCTCATTCCGAACTACCTGCTTATTCGGGGTACTATCATCCCGCTGCCGGGCGGAACCTGGATTAACACATACTGGGCGCTCACTGTACCGTTCATGGCCAACGCTTTCAGTATCTTCTTGCTGCGGCAGTTTTTCGCGCAGATTCCGGATGAGTTGTGGGACGCTGCCCGTATAGACGGCTGCGACCATCTGCGTTTCTTGATACAGGTGGTGATGCCTATCAGCAAAGCCCCGATTATGACTGTGCTCCTGTTTGGCTTTACCGCTTCCTGGAATGCCTTTCAATGGCCGCTGCTGGTGACCACGCGCGATACCTGGCGCCCGCTGATGGTTGGCTTGTATGGATTTGTGCAGGAAGCCGGTCCATATACCCATTGGTTGATGGCTGGCGCAGTCATCACGATTATTCCAATCCTGATTGTGTATTTCCTGACCCAAAAACAGTTCACCCAGGGAATTGCGACAACGGGTTTGAAAGGATAGGATATAATCTTTCATTGGATATTGCGGAGGTATTCTCTCAGCCTCCGATATCGAGTTGCTCAAATTAATCAGATTCAAAATGGAGGTTTTGAAAAATGAGAAGAACAAGTGTTTTGTTTGTGGCAGTCCTCCTGATTGCCTCCCTGGTGCTTGGCGCCTGCGCGACAGCAACAGAAGCCCCCACCGAAGCCCCAGTCGTGACCGAAGCTCCAACCGAAGCCCCAGTCGTGACTGAAGCCCCGACCGAAGTTCCGACTGAGGTTGACCCCTGGGCGGACGTTGTTCCTGCCACGGAAATTGTTTGGTGGCACCAGCACACCGGTTCCGCACGCGAAGCAGCGATCGCCAAGATCGTTGAAGACTTCAACACAACCAACGAATACGGCATCAAAGTCACGGCTGAATATGCCGGCAGCTATGGCGACATCTTCAACAAGATGCTCCCCATCCTGAACACCGCAGATGTTCCCGATGTTGTGGTTGGCTATCAGAATCAGGTCGCGACCTATCAGCTGGCTGATGCCATGTTTGATATGAACGAACTGATTGACCACCCCAAGTATGGCCTGACCAAAGAAGAGCAGGAAGATTTCTTCCCCGGTTTCTTTGCCCAGGACGTGCTCTCCCTGTTCAATAATCAGCGCCTCGGCCTGGCCCCCAACCGTTCTATGGAAGTAATGTACTACAACCAGGATTGGCTGACCGAACTTGGCTATGACGCTCCTCCTACCACCCCTGAACAGTTCAAAGAAATGGCCTGTAAAGCCGCCGTAACTCCCTTTAGCGGTGCCACTGAAGGCGCAGCTTCACCCATCGGTTACGAGCTGAGCATCGATACTTCCCGCTTCGCCAGCTGGACCTTCGCTTTTGGCGGCGACATGTTCGATTACACCGCCAATCAGTTCACCCTGAACAGCGATGCCGCTGTGCAAGCCTGGACTTTCATTCAGAGCCTGTTCGCCGATGGCTGCGCCCGCCTCGTCACCGAAAACTATGGCGATCAGACCGATTTCGGCAACGGCACCCTGCTCTTCACCGTTGGTTCTTCCTCCGGTCTGCCTTACTACGGCGACGCTGTTGAAGCTGACGGCACCCCCTTCGCATGGTCTGTGGCCGCTATCCCCCACACCACCGCGGATCCTGTGCAAAATGTTTACGGCGCTTCCGTTTCCATCCCCAAGTCCACTCCTGAACGCGAATTGGCTGCCTGGCTGTTTGTCAAGTACTACACCAGCGCCGATGTGAACGCCGAGTGGGCCAAAGCCTCCGGTTACTTCCCGGTGAAGCAATCTGTCGCTGCCAAATTCGAGGACGTTTTCGCTGCCGATCCTGCCTACAAGACCGCCTTCGACCTGCTGCAATTCGGCAAGTTCGAACCCCCCGTGCCTGGCTACGACTTTGTCCGCGACAACGTGATTGAACCCGTCATGACCAGTATCGTTGACGATCCTACCTCTGATGTCAAAGCCCTGCTCGATCAGGCGAACATCGACGCGAACGCGATCCTTGCTGAGCAGATGGCTCAGATCAAGTAAGCTTTCACAAAAGTCAGTACATACCCCCTCAGGCTCTCCTGAGGGGGTTTTTTGTGCTATACTAACCTTAACGGGGATGCCAGGTCTCGACGGGAGAAGCTGGTTCCGGATTGCGAGCCGAGAGGTACCGACCTCGATAAATCAGTACAAAAAACAAGTGCCAAAAGCACAAACTACGCTACCCTCCCTCTCGCTGCATAAGCGGGAGCGAAGTAGCTGACCTCCATATTTGAGGTCACGTCTCCTGAGACCGTCCTTCCGACCGGAATCAGGTAAGGCGTCATAAAAGCCGGAACGCTGCCAGGTGCGCCGTGAACCTGGCCTAAGAGGGCTTTCGGGCTCAAGCGGATTGTCCGGGTAAAGTTTGGTCAGTTGACCTTTACGCGGATGAAATTGAATAACTGACTACGCTCGTAGAGATTCGAGAGTCTAATCTTTCGGACGCGGGTTCGACTCCCGCCATCTCCACCTAAGAAGAAACCGGTTTGCACCGGTTTCTTTTTTTTATCTCGTCAGGTATTCTCTTCAAGGGTTTGAAAACGATGAAGAAACGGGTTTTTAGAAACCTTATCTGGAAATCATCTGCCTCAGCTTGTCCTCGTCCAGAATGGGTACCCCCAATTCCATCGCTTTGGCATATTTTGAGCCCGGATTTTCTCCGAGCAGGAGATAACTCGTCTTTTTACTCACAGAAGAGCTGATGTTTCCGCCATTCTCAAGAATTAGCTGCTCTGCCTGTTCCCGACTGAGCGTTGGCAGGGTGCCTGTAATGACAAAGGTAAGCCCTGCCAGGGCCTGCGCCGCCGGTTTCGCTGCGGTTTCCTGCTCCTGCGGCCAGAATCCATTTTCACGCAGCTTTTGCAGCATTTCCGCGTTGTGCGCCTGGGCGAACCAACCCGTGATGGATGCCGCGATATTTGGACCGATACCTTCCAGCGTGGTCAGCTCGTCCAATTGGGCGCGGCTGA
>JBCFBH010000061.1:0-10337 GCA_038562595.1 Anaerolineaceae bacterium | reverse complement strand
CGCAGGGGATTACTTCTTCCGTGCCGGGCACGAAGTTCCATTTTTCATCCACCTGCACAGCCTCAATTGCTTCCACGCGATTCTTGCCCATAATGCGCTTAATCGTATGATTGAGCTGCAGGGGGATGTCAAAGTCCTGCAGGCACTGCACCAGGTTGCGGCTGAGCCCGGAGAGGTAAGACTGGATTTCAAGCACCCGTTCCACATGCGCGCCTTCAAAGGTCAGGCGGCGCGCCATAATCATGCCGATATCGCCCGAGCCGAGGATGACCACTTCTTTACCGGGCATATAGCCTTCCACGTTCACCCAGCGCTGGGCAGTGCCGGCGGTATAAATGCCGTTCGGGCGCATGCCCGGGATACGGATCTGGGCGCGGGTGCGTTCGCGGCAGCCCATCGCCAATACAATCGCGCGGGCTTCTATTTCTACATACCCGTGTTCTTTGCTTGAGAGGAACAGGTGGCGCTGGGGCGTGATGTCCATCACCATCGTGTTCAGCAGCACTTCCACATGCAGGCTCAGCATCTCTTCAATAAAGTGCTGGGCATACCCTGGTCCTGGCAGGTCCTCTTTCAAAAGCTCCAAGCCAAAACCATTATGGATGCACTGCAGCAGAATGCCGCCCAGTTCGGTGTCGCGTTCGATAATTAAGACATCATCCGCGCCGGCTTTCTTGGCTTCAATCGCTGCCGCGACTCCGCCCGGGCCGCTGCCAACCACAACAACATCGTAGATTTGTTTCGCTAACATCTCAGCCCTCCACCTGTTTTGTCTTTCGGAATAAGTATTCAGAACCGGGACCGCGCTTGGTCACTTCCAATGGAGAGATGCCGAGTTCGCGGGAAAGGATGGTCACCACGCGGGGCATGTCAAAGCCGCCCTGGCAGCGGCCGGTGCCCAGCCAGGTGCGTCGTTTGATGGCATCGTATGTCCGCGCGGGAATTGGCGCGTGAATTTCAGCGACAATCTCACCTTCGGTGATGTTCTCGCAGCGGCAGATAACCTGACCGAAGCGGGGGTCCATCTCAACCAGAAGCCGGCGGTCTTTATGAGACATATTGCGGAAGCGCGGTCTGCCTGGTCGGATGGGGTCCCAATCCTTTTTGGCCACAAACTTTTCGCCGGCGTCGCGCAGCATATCCACTACCTCATCGGCAATGGCAGGCGCGGAAGTAAGCCCGGGCGATTCAATGCCGCCCAGGTTCACCAGGCCCTGCACCTCTTCCGGAATTTCGATGATGTAGTCGTTGTTATACACCACGCCGGGCGTTTTGCAGGGTCCGTTGCCCATTGGGCGCAGACCCACAAAGTTGGCGATGGAATAGCGCAGGTTCAGCGAGGGCACCAGTTTGAGGGCCCCGTCCGCCACTTCCGCCAGACCATCTTTGGTGGTGGAGGTATCTTCTTTATCCTCGATAATCGTGCCGTTCGGACCGGCGATGGTGTTCTCGTGCAGCGTGGTGGTCACCAGGATGCCTTTGCCCTTGGCAGAAGGAACCGGGAAGAGCACGTTATCGATGGAAACATCCGCGCGGTCAAAGATGTAATACTCGCCTTTGCGCGGCTTGATGATGAATTCCGGGCGTACGCCGGCTTTGTGCATCACTTCATCGGAATAGATGCCCGCGGAGTTGATGACCCAGCGTCCGAGGAAATCACCGCGGTTCGTGCGCACGCCAATGACGCGCTTGCCTTCCATAATGAAATCCTGGAAGGCTGTGTTCAGCAGCACCTTAGCGCCGTTCATCACGGCATTCTCGCCTGCGGCAACAGTAACCTGGAAGGGATCGCAAATGCCGCCTGTGGAAGCCCATAACGCGCCGCTTGTCTCGGGGTTGATGTTCTTCTCGCGCGCGCGCATTTCCGCGCCGTCGATCATGATCATCCCTGGCACGCCGTTCTGCTTGCCCTGATCCATCAGCTTGTGCACCAGCGGAAGCTCGTCGTCCCCGATCGCGACCACATAGTCGCCGCGGCGTTCAAAGGCGAAATTGAGCTCGCCAGCCAGCGCATCCCACATGGCATTGCCTTTCACGTTCATGCGGGCTTTCAGGGAGCCAGGCAGCGGGTCGTAGCCGGCGTGGACGATAGCGGTGTTAGCGCTTGAGCAGCCCATGCCGACATCGGCTTCCTTTTCAATGAGCAGCACCTTCCCTTCGTAACGGGAAAGCCAGCGGGCGATCATGCATCCAACCACACCTCCGCCGATGATAATGTAATCATATTTTTCCTGCACGCTTACCTCCAATTAAAATTTTCACAAGTATTTCAACTGTTACCATCAAAAATTAAAGGTTTGCCTTCCCGAGGAAAGGAAACCTGCAGCATCATTCCCGATTTGTAAAGGAACAGGCACCTAAACCGAACTTCAAGTTTTAACAGGCTGCCTGCGATAGGGTTTAAGAAAAAGTGGACGCTGCGGGCAGTCGAAAATTGGCTGAGAAAGCTGCCTAAAATCCAGGTGTCTTTTTTTCGAATCAGGTTCCGAAGTACCACTACTCTTAGGTGAGTTGGCGTGATTATATCAGCATATTCCCTTTTTGCGGCTCTTTTCGTTTTTTTCCCCCTTTTACGAAAAAATTCTCACTTCCTTATTCCTATCCTTTCTGCCAAGGCTGCAAGGGTCCGCGATTTATCGGAGCAGCGGAATTCCTTGAAAAAAGTTGTTAGCCGCATCCTGATAATTCTTCTTTCTTCACTGATTTTGCTGTCATAGGGGCAGTACCTGTTGCCGAACATCGCGGAGCAGACGAACAGGAGCTTGCTGCGCTTCGGGTGGGAACGCGCTGCCAGTATGAAGATTCTGCAAGACCTCTGCTCTGCTCGATGCCAGCGCGCTGATGTGGGATTTCTTTCAGGCGCGTCCATTCAGCATGAATGAAGCAAAGATTGTGTCAGAGTGACCATTAATAACCTCGAAATTGGTAATTTAATCCGCGGATTCTACAGATTTTGTATGGTACCTTTGACTCTGTCTATTCAATATGTTATATTAGAAGCAATTCGTTTAACTCCAGCCGCCCATTTCCTGGGTGAAATGCATTACTGGAAGTTGTGTTGTGGATCGCAGTATTGGAGGATTGCGGGCAGGACCAGCTTGCTAATAAAAATTGACCGCTTTTCAAATATCGGCCGCGTGGAGTTGAATCTCATCCCAATTTCTCCACACAGTTTATCTGCATACGACAACTTCGCTGTGAGTAAATTTGAGTTTTTTACGAAAGGAGGCACCAGGGACAAGACTAAACCTTTATCGAACGTCCAACCCCAAACTTTAAAGATCATTTTTTTAACATATTCGAAAAGGAGATTTTGTAAAGATGGAAAATAGATCGTTCAAAGAGTTTATTGGTGAGGTGTTTGGTACCTTTATCCTCATCCTGCTTGGTGACGGTGTTGTCGCCAATGTTGGTTTGGCTCCTCGTCTTGCAGGCACCGCCTACAACTGGAACACCATCACCATCGGCTGGGCCTTCGCGGTCATCATCGCCGTGTACGTGTCCGCTGGCGTCTCCGGCGCTCACCTGAATCCTGCCGTGACCCTCGGTCTGGCAGTTCGCCGCGGCTTCCCGTGGAAGAAGGTCCTGCCCTACATCGCTGCGCAGATGATTGGCGCTTTCCTGGGCGCTGCCGCTGTGTACTTAATCTATCGCGACGGCCTCGTGGCTGCCGGTATGCCGAATGTGTGGTCCACCGGTCCTGGCGCTGTATTTAGCAGCACCTTCTGGGGCGCTGACAAAGCCGGCGCTGCCGGAACTTCCTACAGCATGACTACCGCTATCATCGCGGAACTGTTCGGCACCTTCATGCTCACCTGGGGTATCGCTGCCAGCGGCGACCTGAAGAACAACGGCCTCAAGGACAACCTGGGCGGTCTTATCGTGGGCTTCACCGTGCTCGCGATTGGTCTGTCCCTTGGCGGCCCCAGCGGCTATTCCATCAATCCTGCCCGTGACCTCGGCCCCCGCCTCTTCGGCCTGTTGGCTGGCACCAAGGGCCTCTTTGACGGCCTGTACTGGCTGATCCCGCCCGTGCTCGTGCCCGCAATCGCCGGCCCTATCGGCTTCTGGCTGTACGACGTGCTCGTAGCCAAGAACCTGCCCAAGAAAGACTAATTATCAATTCCAGACCGCTGCTTCCGGAAACTTCCTGACACGGTCGGGAAAACCTAAAAAGGAGACTCTGCTTATGAAAAAACTTATCAATAAGCCCGAAGATGTAGTCATCGAAGAGCTTCAGGGCATTGAACTTGCTCACCCGGACATTGTCAAGGTCTTTTATGATCCTAACTACATTGTCCGGGCGGACGCGCCTGTGAAGGGAAAAGTAGGCCTTGTCTCCGGTGGAGGCAGCGGTCATGAACCCATGCACGGCGGTTTTGTGGGAATGGGAATGCTGGACGCCGCCTGCCCAGGCGCCGTCTTCACCAGCCCAACACCCGACCAGATGCTCGAAGCTACCAAAGCTGTAAACGGCGGCGCGGGCGTTCTGCATATCGTCAAAAATTACACCGGTGACGTAATGAACTTCGAAATGGCCGCCGACCTGGCAAAGGAAGAAGGCATCGAAGTAGAATCCGTTGTTGTGGATGACGATGTGGCTGTGAAAGACAGCACCTGGACTGCTGGACGGCGCGGGGTTGGCCTGACCGTTCTGATGGAAAAGATTGTTGGCGCCGCCGCCGAAGAAGGCCGCTCCCTCAAGGAAGTGGCTGACCTGGCGCGCAAAGTCAACAGCCTTGGCCGCAGTATGGGCATGGCGCTCACTTCCTGCACCGTCCCGCATGTTGGCAAACCGTCCTTTGACCTGCCCGAAGATGAGATGGAAATTGGCATCGGCATCCACGGCGAGCCTGGACGCACCCGCATGAAGCTGGAACCCGCCGACAAGGTGACGGAAATGCTGCTCACCCCAGTCGTCGAGGACCTGCCTTTCAAAGCTGGCGATGAAGTTCTGCTCTTTGTCAACAGCATGGGCGGCACTCCCCTGATCGAACTCTACATCATCTACCGCAAAGCGGTGCAGATGCTGGAGGCGAAGGGTATTAAAGTGACCCGCCACCTGATCGGTCCCTATATCACCAGTCTTGAAATGGCTGGAGCCTCCATCACCCTGCTGAAGCTGGACGCTGACCTGACCAAACTCTGGGATGCGCCTGTGAAGACTGCCGGAATGCGCTGGGGAATTTAGTAACGATGCACATAGATTCTGGAGTGGATTTACCACTCCAGAATCGCTTTTTTCGAGGTAAACGTGGCCATATCAAGAGATAATATCGTAGAGTGGATCCGGACTTTTGCCCAGACCATAGAGGAAAACAATGGATATCTGACCGATCTCGATCGCGAAATTGGCGACGCGGATCACGGAGCGAATATGAACCGGGGCTTTAGAGCCGTTATGGCAAAACTGCCCTCCCTTGAGACAGGAGACATCTCCAGCATCCTGAAGGGTGTGGGGATGACACTGCTTTCCTCCGTTGGAGGCGCAAGCGGTCCCTTATATTCAACGGTCTTCATGCAGCTCAGCAAATCCTTTGCGGGCAAAGAACAGCTGGAACTGGCTGATTGGTATGCCGGATGGGAAGCAGCCGAACAGGGCGTTCAGATGCGTGGGAAAGCAGTCCCCGGGGAAAAAACCATGGTGGACGCGATGCGGCCCGCGTTGGTCGCGCTGAAAGAAGCGGTGGCGCAGAACCTGCCTCTTGGCGAGGCGCTGTGCAAATCCGCGGAGGCCGCCCATGAGGGCATGCTGGCTACCATTCCGCTGGTCGCGCGCAAAGGGCGCGCCAGTTATTTAGGCGAGCGCAGCGCAAACCATCAGGATCCCGGCGCTACCTCCACCTTTTTTCTGCTTGACTCAGCCGCAAAAACCTGGGCGGATTGTTAAAGCCCAGATAATATCAAAACACTTAATCCAAAAAGGAGAAACAATGGCAAAGTACGTAGGAGCAGTTGATCAGGGTACTACCAGCACCCGCTTCATGATCTTCGATCACAAGGGCGCAGTCGTAGGCTATGATCAGAAAGAACACGAACAGATTTACCCGAAACCCGGTTGGGTTGAACATGATCCGCTGGAGATTTGGAAAGCCACCCAGGACGTGATTAAAGGCGCGCTGGAAAAACTCCACATCGATATCAAGGATATCGCCGCGGTTGGCGTCACCAACCAACGCGAAACTACTGTCGTCTGGGAAAAAGCCACCGGCAAACCCGTCTACAACGCCATCGTCTGGCAGGACACCCGTACCGACCAGATCTGCAACGAACTCGCCAAAGACGGCGGGCAGGATAAATACCGCCCCAAGGTTGGTCTGCCCCTGGCGACCTACTTCTCCGGTATGAAAGTCAAGTGGATCCTGGACAACGTCCCCGGCGTCCGCGAAAAAGCTGAAAAGGGTGAAGTTCTCTTCGGCAACATCGATACCTGGGTGATCTGGAATCTCACCGGCGGCCCCAAGGGCGGCGTGCACGTGACCGATGTAACCAACGCTTCCCGCACCTTCATGATGAACCTGGAAACCCTTGACTGGGATCCCGACATGCTGAAGGACCTTGGCGTCCCGCGCGCGATGCTCCCGGCAGTCAAACCCTCCTCCGAAGTTTATGGCTACTGCCAGAACTCCGGCCTGGACGGCATTGCGGTAGCAGGCGACCTGGGCGACCAGCAAGCCGCGCTCTTCGGCCAGACCTGCTACGATCCAGGCGAAGCCAAGAACACCTACGGCACCGGCTGCTTCATGCTCATGAACACCGGTACCAAACCGATCCAGTCCAAGAATGGTCTGCTGACCACCCTCGGCTACAAGATTGGCAAGGAACCCGCCGTGTACGCCCTTGAAGGCTCCATCGCCATCACCGGCGCCCTCGTACAGTGGATCCGCGACAACCTGAAGATGATCCAGAAATCCTCTGACATCGAAGCCCTGGCCAAGACCGTGGATGATGCTGGCGGCATTTACTTCGTGCCCGCCTTCTCCGGTCTCTTCGCTCCCTATTGGAAGAGCGATGCCCGCGGCGCCATCGTTGGCCTGACCCGCTACGTCAATGCCGGCCATCTTGCCCGCGCAGTCCTGGAAGCCACCGCTTACCAGACCCGCGAAGTGCTGGATGCCATGAACCTGGACTCCGGCGTTGAACTGAAGGCCCTCAAGGTCGACGGCGGCATGGTCTTCAATGAGACCCTGATGCAGTTCCAGTCCGACATCCTGGGCGTTCCGGTAATTCGCCCGACCGTCGCCGAAACCACCGCTCTCGGTGCAGCCTACGCCGCTGGTTTGGCTGTGGGCTTCTGGGAGAAAGTTGACGACCTGCGCGTCAACTGGGGCAAGGACAAGGAATGGGAACCCAAGATGGATCCCGAGACACGCGCCAAACTCTACAAGGGTTGGAAGAAAGCCGTGACCCGCACCTTCGATTGGGTTGAAGCCTAGTCTGCAGTTTTAGGTTAGAATACAGGGGCGGCATGATATTGGTGCCGCCCCTGTCGTATTTATGGAGATAAAATGAGCAAAAAACAACCACAACGCAAGACCACCCGCCCCGCCGTCAAACCCGCGTCAGCCCCCAAAAACCCCAAAAAACAGGCTAAAAAAGAGGAAAACAAGCCTGCTGAGATGAACCAGATTTTGAAAAGCCTGCGCGAGCCCTGGCTTCAGAAGCGCAGCGCTATGATCGCGCTGACAGGTGTGAGCTTGGTCCTGATGGTGCTTGTCGCCTGGAACATCATCAAAGGCAGTGGGGATTGGGGACAGGGTCTCCTGTGGGGTTTTGTCTTCGGCGCCAGCGTTTGGCTGGTGTATTTTGGCATGACCTGGTTTCATTCCCTGTTCAACAGTAAAAACAAGTAATCATCCCAAAAGCTGCCCGCGGAACTCGAAGTAAAAAGAAAACCATTCAAGAAAGAAGAGGAAAATGGTTAACATCCTGCTGGTCTCCCATAGTCATCAACTTGCGCAAGGCGCGGCAGAACTTGTGCGCCAAATGGCGCCTTCGGACTCCGTAAAAATCGCGGTCGCCGCGGGGCTTGGAGAGAACAACCAGGAATTGGGCACGAATGTCGCGGAAATCATGGAAAAACTGATCGAGCTGCAGTCCCCCGAGGGTATCCTGGTCTTAATGGACCTCGGCAGCGCCTTACTGAGCACCGACATGGCGTTGGAAATGCTGGAGGACGACCAGAAAACCAATATCCGCATGTGCCCGGCGCCTTTTGTGGAAGGCGCGATTGCCGCGGGCGTGCAGGCTAATATGGGCGCGGACCTGGATTCTGTCTACCGCGAAGCCATGTCCGCTCTGCTTGCCAAGCAGGACCAGATTGCCCCCGGCAGCGCCGCGCCGGTTTTTGCCGCAGCCCAAGCTCCAACGGCCGAGCAAGAAGAGTTTACTGTGGTGGTGAGCAATGTTTCCGGATTGCACGCGCGGCCGGCGGCGGTGTTCGCCAAGACCATCAGCGCGTACGACGCGAAGGTTACTGTCACCAATCTGAGCGAAAACAAAGGACCCTTGCACGTGAATGGCTTGATTGCCGTGATGCTGCTCGGCGCAAAAAAGGGAGACACGCTTCGCATCCAGGCGGAAGGCAGCCAGCGGGCGGAAGTGCTTACCGCGCTGGCGGAGCTCTTCTACAGCAATTTTGGGGAGTAAGGTTCTGGCACAGTAATTGCACGACCTCCGGTAAGTTAACCGCCCGGAGGTCGTTTATTATGGCAAAAGGAAAGAATAAAACCGCGCTCACGCTGCTTGTCATCTTTCTGCTGGCGGACGCGCTCGTGATTGCGCTCGTCGTGCAGCGTTACTCAGCCAGAGCCTCCGTGCCGGCGGAACCGCAAGCCTCCCTAGTGCGCAACCCCGTGCAAAAAGAAGCAGGGGAGCAAAAGTTCCTGACTGCTGCGCACATGACTTTTTTGCCTATCGCTTTCAGCGGCAGCGAAGGGCACGTGGAAATCCTGAATAATTCCAGCCTTTTCATTACCGAAGCTGACCAAAAGGTGCTCCATATCACCGGCGAGATTGCTAACTACACCGCCGGCGATATTTCTCATGTGAGCATCAACGCGGTACTCTACCCTGCCAACGGCACAAACGCGGTGGCCACCATGCACGGCTCCCCACTGCTGACGGTTATCCCTTCCGGCCAAAAAGCCTGCTTCCACCTCTATCTGGAAGCGCCCGGCAAATACGAGGGCTACGAGCTCAGCATTCCGGGCTTCCAATCCGGGGGAGAGCCTGCCCAGGCTGTGGAATTGAGAGGTCTGACGTCAGAATTTGACCGGGCAAGCGGCACTTACGCCCTGAGCGGAGAGGCTCTCTCCCCGAACGGGACCCTTCCAGCGAACTTGCGCGTGGTCGGCACGCTGTACGATAACGAAGGTACAGTGGTAGGATGTGAACAAAGTGAGCCAGTCGTCGACGGTCAAACCCCATCCGAATCCGGGACTTTTTGGTTAAGTTTCGCGGGGCCTGCCGTCCATTCAGTCCGCGAGTATAAATTGGACCTGAGCCTGAAGTAATTAAGTTCTGGCCCACCCACCGAAACTGTAGCCTCAGTCTAAATGAATTTCGTAATGAACCTTTGCTTCCGTCATTGCACAAAAGGCGAATTACCGCGCCCCCGAATAAGGGCAGGGGGTTAGCGTCTTCGCGAGGAACGAAGCGACCTCCGCGCTTTTCCGTCAGCGGGAGCGCAGCATGGCGATACCCAAAGGGTACTTTGTCTCCCTGTCTGCAAATCGGCAGATTGCCGCGCTCGCTGACGCTCCCTCGCAAAGGCGAATTTTGTCATCCTGAAACCCTAAAGGGTACAGTTCGCAGCGAAGGATCTGCGGGTTGGATAGGAGTCGATCTATTGCGTTGAAAGACACACAGGCAGATTGCCGCGCTCGCTGGCGCTCCGTCGCAACGACGGATTTTGTCATCCTGAGAGATTGTGAATTTATCGCATCCTGCCACAGAGCGACAAAATAATTCATGGTTTTCTCGATAAAAAAGCTCACGAGCCTGGCCAGGCGGATTCGAAGGATCGAAACCCCATCTCCAATTCCCGTTTGGGAAAGGATTTGGCCACTGGATTGGCTATTGGGCGACCCCTCCGCTGCGCTGCTGCCGCAAATTGAGGGTTTGAACCAGATTGTGGGCCAACACAAACCACAGCAAAACAGCCCGCGCCTTACGCAGACCCCGCACCAAGAACCGGTACAAGCCGCGATTGCGGAGCAAAGCATTGGCCCATTCCACCGTCGCAGCCCGACCTTTGTATTTCTCTTTGGCCTCTTCACTCATCATGCGCTGTTTCCACTCCGCTACCTGTGGGCTGTCGCTGGGCAACACCTCTT
>JBCFBH010000060.1:0-10678 GCA_038562595.1 Anaerolineaceae bacterium | reverse complement strand
TTGCCCTTCTGGTGGTGGACGCCGTCACCGGCATCACGGCGCAGGATACCCACATTGCCGGGTACATTAACCAGGCATGGAAATCTGTGGTGTTAATCATCAACAAGTGGGACCTGATTGAGAAGGACACGCACACGATGGTGGAGTTCGAAAAAAATGTGCGCCAGGCGCTCAATTTTTTGCCCTACGTGCCGGTCATTTTCATATCCGCCGCCAGTGGGCAGCGCGTGAACCAGGTTCTGCCAATGGTGGCGCGCGTGCAGGAAGAACGCCTGGTGCGGCTGACCACATCCCAACTAAACCGCATTCTGCAGAACGCCCAGGATATGCATCAGCCCTCATCGGGTTCCGGGCGCATGTTCCGCATTTATTACGGCACGCAGGTACGCTCCGAGCCGCCCACTTTTCTACTCTACTGCAACGACCCAACCTTAGGGCACTTCACCTACTTGCGCTATCTCGAAAACCAGATTCGCAAGGAGTACCCCTTTGTTGGCACGCCAATCCGGCTCGTCCTGAAGGCACGTGAACGCAGCGAGGATTGACGAAGCGCGAAAGTTGTATAATAGCTGCAGCGTTACTACTCTGAACAGGAACACACACTTTGGAACAATATACCAGTCAGGCCACGCCTGAATTAAGCAACCCGGACCCCACCCCAAACAAAGCCCGCCGGAACAGTTTTTGGATCGACACGCTCGAGACGATTGTCATGGCACTGGTACTTTTTCTGGCAATCAACGCGGTGAGTTCGCGCGTGCGCGTTGAAAACATCAGTATGAAGCCTACGCTGCAGCCTGGCTACTTGTTAGTAGTTAATAAGCTGGCATATACGCTTGGCGAACCCAAACATGGGGACATTGTGGTCTTTGATTACAACGGCGCGGGTCAGGAAGATTACATCAAACGCATCATCGGTCTGCCTGGCGACCAGGTGGTGGTCGAAAACGGCATCGTGAGCGTGAATGGACACTCGCTGACCGAACCGTATATCGCAGAAATGCCGCGTTATTCCGGCAGTTGGAGTGTGCCCGAGAATTCCTACTTCGTCTTGGGAGACAACCGCAATAACTCCTCAGACTCACATCAGTGGGGCTACGTAAGCGAGGAGGATCTTGTCGGGAAAGCGGTATTCATTTACTTCCCCTTCAATGCCATCCGCTCCCTGGTCATCCCAGACCTGGTTCAGGCGGCATACTGAGCTTGCGCGCCTACCTTGTACATTTCTATCAAAATTCTGACGAACGAAGCATTAAGATAGGCGTATAATTCTCCCGTATGCAACCAATGATACCTGCTCATCCTGAAACCTGCCCGCGCTGCATGGTCGGCCGAATCCAGCGGAAGCGAATTCCTTACGCGTCAATTATCCAGGGCGAACTGCTGGCCATTCCACGCTTCCCAGCCTGGGTTTGTGATGTGTGCCACGCGTATATCTATGACCCGGCCGCGATGAGCCACCTGGAAGCATCTCTCCGCGCCAGCCAGCAGCCGAAGAAAACCTCCCGGGCGCGCCAAATTGCGCCGGTCTCTCCTTCCCCGTCGGATAAATCCCTGGAAAGTTATTAATTCCGATTAGCGCAGGGGCTGCCGCGGTATTTAACCGCCCTCTCTATGAGTTACATAAGAAAACGCCTGTTTTGTTGACTTAGCGTCCCAACAGTGCTATTATCTTGTTACAGAACTTATACATTTATCATTCTGTACCTTAAAATGGAGGGTTTTTATATGAGCGCGGTCTTATTGTCCCGGATTATTGGCACAGTTATTTTTGGACTTATTGGCTTCTTCTCTGGCACACCGATTCATAGCTACCTTATCTCGTTCTGGGCGACTTATCCGTTTACAAACGGAATCACAGTCGTTATTTGCATTATTCTCTTCATGCTGATTGGCTACATCATCACTCCATGGATTAGCGTTAAACCTGTCCTGGCTATCAGCAAAAATCTTGGAAAGTCATCCCCGCAAGCACTTTTCAGCGGGCTGATTGGTTTAATTGTCAGCCTTATTATTTCCGCGCTGCTCGCCTACCCGATCTCGCTGCTGCCGGAACCTTTCGGCCAGTTCTTGCCCCTCGTAGTGGTGGTGGTGCTCGGCTACCTGGGTATGACCCTCTTCTACAACCGGAACCAGGAATTCCTGAGCATCTCCCGGTCGTTCTCCAACAAAATAACCACCAAGGGCTCGCGCACCCAGGTGGATGGCGAGCACCGCATCCTGGTGGATACCAGCGCGATTATTGATGGACGCATTTCAGACATTGCCAAGACCGGTTTTCTCACCGGAACGCTGATTGTGCCGCGCTTCGTGCTCAATGAACTGCAATACGTCTCCGACTCGGCGGACTCTATGCGCCGTCAGCGCGGGCGGCGTGGAATGGATGTGCTTACCGAACTCCAGCATGACGACAAAACTACTGTGGTCATCAGCGACATTGACGTGGAAGGCGTGCGCGAGGTGGACGACCGCCTGGTGGTGCTGGCGCGTCAGATGCGCTGCCCAATTCTCACCAATGACTACAATCTGAACCGCATTGCAGAACTGCAGGGCGTGAGGGTGTTAAATATCAACGACCTCGCCAATGCAGTGAAAGTCATCCTCCTGCCCGGCGAGAGCTTCGATATCCGCGTTATCCAGGAAGGCAAGGAATTCAACCAGGGCGTCGGCTACATGGACGACGGCACGATGGTAGTGGTTGAAAACGGTCAGCGCTACCTCAACAAAGAAATCACCGTGATTGTGACCAAAATCCTGCAAACCTCCGCGGGACGCATGATTTTCGCGAAGCCCGAAGTGGACTAAACCCGCGAGGTATCCATGGCATTAAGAATTTACAACACGCTTACCCGCGAAAAAGAAGAGTTCCGCACCTTGGAACCCGGCAAGGTACGCATGTACGTATGCGGACCCACCGTCTACGACCGCGCGCACATCGGTCACGCCATGTCCGCGCTGGTATTCGATATCGTCCGCCGCTATCTGGAGTATTCCGGTTATGAGGTACGCTTTGTGATGAACTTTACCGATGTGGACGATAAAATCATCGACCGCGCCCGGCAGGCTGGAGCGGACCCCTTCCAGCTCGCGCAGGGCTACATTGAGGACTACAAGCGCAACCTGGAAGCTCTGAATATCAAACCTGCCACGGTCAACCCGCGCGCGACACAGGAGATGGCGCAGATCCTGGAGATGATTCAAGCTCTGGTGGACCGGGGCTCCGCCTACGCCGTGGACGGGGATGTATACTACCGCGTGGAGTCCGACCCGAATTATGGCAAGCTCTCCGGACGCCGTCTGGAAAGCATGAACGCCGGCGCGCGCGTCCAGGTGGACGACCGTAAAGAGCACCCGATGGATTTTGCCCTGTGGAAAGCCGCCAAAGAAGGCGAGCCCGCTTGGGACAGCCCCTGGGGTAAAGGGCGCCCGGGCTGGCATATCGAATGCTCAGCCATGAATATGCACCACCTGGGCGAGCAAATTGACATTCACGGCGGCGGGAACGACCTGATTTTCCCGCACCACGAGAATGAAATCGCCCAGACCGAAGCGCTGACCCACAAAGCGTTCGCCACCTATTGGATGCACAACGGCATGCTGACCCTCAAGAGCGAAAAGATGTCGAAATCGCTGGGCAATATGGTCCTGATTGACGAATTCCTGGAAGAACACCCCGGCGATGTGATGCGCCTGCTGGTGTTGAACGGCTCCTACCGCAGCCCGCTCACCTACAACGACGAAGTGCTCGCGCAGACGGAACAGGCTTACAAGCGCTTGCTCAGCGCGAAGAAAGCCGCGGACCCAAACGCGCCCGGCCTGAGCCCGGACAAGGCAGCGGCATTGGAAAACGACGCGAAAAAGACCCGCGCGCAGTTTCAGGAAGCCATGGACGATGACTTCAACAGCTCCGCGGCGCTGGCCGCTTTGTTCGAACTCGTCAAAGCTATTAACCAGGCGCGCGCGGACGGCGCAAGCCAGGCGCAGTTAGCGCCCGCTGTGCGCATCTTTGAGGAACTGACCGGCGTGTTGGGGCTGCAGCTGAACGAGGAAGCCAGCGCTAGCACCAAAGCGGACGCTTTCATCGACCTGCTGGTAGCCCTGCGCATGGAGCTACGGGCGCAAAAGCAGTGGGCGCTTGCGGATAAAGTGCGCGTGGAACTGAAAGCGCTTGGCGTCGTCCTGGAGGACACGAAAAGCGGCACCACCTGGTCCTGGGAGTAGCCTTGCGCGAGTGGCTCACCGGTCGCAATCCGGTCTACGAGGTGTTACGCGCGAAGCGCAGGCATGTTTTCCGCCTGGTGCTCGCGCGCGGGATAAAAATGGAAGGACAGCTGCCGGATATTTTGCGGCTGGCCAAACAGCGCGGCTTGACAGCGGAGGAAGCCCCCCGCGATAAACTGGACGTGCTTTCCAGCCACCATCAGGGCGTCGCGTTGGAAGCCAGCGCGTACCCCTACGCCGCGCTGGAGGATTTAATTCAGAACGCGAAAAGCCAGCCCGAGCCGCCGTTTTTCCTGCTGCTGGACCTGATACAGGACCCACAAAACCTGGGGACGCTGCTGCGCTCGGCGGAAGCTTTCGGCGTTCACGGCGTGATTATGCCCTCGGCGCAATCCGCGCAGATCACTCCGACAGTCGTGCATGCCAGTTCGGGCGCGACCGAGCATTTGTTGGTAGCGCAATACAACCTGGCGCAGGCGATGGAAAGATTGAAGGCGCTGGATATTTGGGTGTATGGTTTGGATGAATCCCTCCGCTCAAAGACCCCTTCTCAACTGCGCATGGACGGCGGGTTGGCGCTTGTGGTCGGGAACGAAGGCGCGGGGCTGCGCGATTTGGTGAGGAAGAACTGTGACGAGCTACTGCGGCTGCCCATGCGCGGGAAAATCGAGTCGCTCAATGCTGCCGCGGCTGGCTCCATTGCGCTCTATCTGGCAAGGCAGGCGAGGGACCAGGCCTGAGGGTATACGGGGAATTATTTTGTCAATGTGGGGGAGCGTGACCGACTATTAATTTTGTCTTTGCGAGGGAGCGCCAGCGACCGCGGCAATCCGTCTTTCTGCCTTTCGCTTCGATATCATGCTATCAGGGAGACAACGTGCCCGTTGAGTATCGCTTCGCAGGCTCGTGATGATGTAGATTCGTCTTTGCGAGGGAGCGCCAGCGACCGCGGCAATCCGCCTTTCTGCCTTTCGCTTCGATATCATGCCGTCAGGCAGACAACGTGCCCGTTGATTATCGCTTCGCAGGCTCGCGACGACGAGGATTTTGTCATTCTGATGCCCTAACGGGTACAAGCCGAAGTGAAGAATCTTATTACTTACAGGGGGATCGCTTCGCAGGCTCGCGACGACGAGAAAAACAAGATCCTTCGCTGGCGACCTGCGCCCTTTAGGGCATCAGGATGACAGAAAACCTGCGCTGGCAGCTTACCCGGCCAAGCGCGCTACAACCACAACACTGCCACCAGCCACAGCCCTATCATCACCAGCACAATCCCAACCCGTATGAGCGTGGACCAGCCCCAGCCCAGGGCCACCTGTTTCGTCGCTTCCCAAGCCTCCTTTGTTTTCTTTCCCAGCCGTTGGTACTCCACCAGGAAAAGCGTCAGCAGCGCAGCAGCCAGACCGCCCAACGGCGTCAGCAAGATGCCCCCCACAATCATGGCAAACAAGCTCAGCCCAACCTCCCACCAAGGCGAACCTTGCTTTCGTGCGCGCCCCGCAATCATGATATTATCCAAAAATGAGCCTACGAGCATCAGTAAAGTGCTGATCACAAACAAAATAATGGTCAGCGTAAACTGCCACGACTCGTGCCCGTAATTAAAGCGTGTAAAAATCGCCCAGATGAGCTGCCCAATCCACGCCACGGTCGGACCCGGAAAGAAAACCAGCACCAGCCCGACCAGGCCGATTAATTGAAACAGCGCGGTGATTACCAGAATTACTGTGCTGACCCAGGCAGGAGAAGTGCTCATGCGCGGATTACTTCGATCCCGCCCATGAAGGGCAGCAGGACTTGCGGCACCTGAATGCTTCCATCCGCCTGCTGGTAGGTCTCCAACACGGCAATCAGCGTGCGCGGCAAACCCAACCCCGAGCCATTGAGGGTATGCAAGTACCTGGGCGAGGACCCATCGGCCGGACGATACTTGATATTCGCGCGGCGCGCCTGGAATTCCCCGATGTTGGAAACGGAAGAGACCTCCAGCCACTCCTGGCAGCCCGGCGCCCATACTTCCAGGTCGTAGGTCTTGTGGGAGCCAAAGCTCAGGTCGCCGGTGGACTGCAGCAGCACGCGGTAAGTCAGCCCTAACAGCTTGCAGGTCTCCTCAGCATCCGCGACCATCTTCTCAAGCTGCGCGGGCGAATCTTTGGGCAGGCAATATTTATACATTTCCACCTTATCGAATTGATGCCCGCGCTTGATACCGCGCACATCTCGTCCGGCGCTCATCTTCTCCCGGCGGAAGCAGGCAGTGTAGGCGGTCAGATTGAGCGGCAGGGCGGCTTCGTCCAGCACGTCGCCCATCATCATGCCGGTCAGCGGCACTTCCGCGGTCGGGACCATCCAGAAATCTTCTTCCGCGTCGTGGTAAAGGTTATCCGCGAATTTTGGCAGCTGTCCGGAAGCAAACATAACTTCCTGGCGCACCATCCAGGGCGGGTAAATTTCCCGGTAACCCTGGCGGATGTGCAGGTCCAGCATCCAGAAAATCAGGGCGCGTTCCAACCTTGCCCCGGCGCCTTCGAGCACATAAAAGCGTGTGCCTGCCAGTTTGACGCCGGCTTCAAAATTAATCATCCCAAGGCGCGTACCCAGGTCCCAATGTGCCTGTGGTTCAAAATCGTAGACGGGTTTTTCTCCAATCGTGCGCACCACAATATTATCTTTGTCATCCACCCCGACAGGCACATCCGGGTCAGGGATGTTTGGCACGCCGGCAACGGTCAGGTGTAATTCCGCCTCAACGACTCTCAATTTCTCATCCAGGATAGCAATACTGTCGCCCAGGTCGCGCATGGCGTCAATCTTTTCCTGGCGCGCGGCGGCGTCTTTCATCCTGCCGATTTCTTTGCTGACCGCGTTGCGTTCGGCTTTTTTGGCTTCCACCTCCAGGATAAGCGCGCGGCGCTGTTCATCCTGTGCCAAAATCTGATCCACAATGCCGCTGTCCATGTGGCGTTTGCGTAGAGACTCACGGATAAGCTCGGGTTGTTCACGTATTAACTTCAAATCCAGCATAGTTTTCTCCTCAAGCGCCGGGAAGCAGCACCAGCGTGTCTGGGTATTATTCTACCAATGGAACGGATTAGAGACCAGAGAGCGATACAGCGGCAGGCCAATTCGGTAAGCTTCTTCAGGCAGGACATCGATAAAACAGCTATAATATGCCATCATGAAAAAATTAATCATCCTTTGCCTCTGCCTGGTTCTGGCGCTCGCGGTATTTCCTCCTATTGCTGCCAAAGCGCTTTCGCCCAAACAAGGCGTGCAAGCCCCGCTTGCGGTCCTCCCCCAGCAGGAAGCTACCAGCTCTTACGTGAACACCATCATCACCTCCACCCCCAACGCGGATGGCTCTATCATCCATGTGGTGCAGGAGGGTGAAACCTTGTGGGCGATTGCCCTGGCCTACGGGCTGACCGGCGCGGAAATCATGACCAATAGCGGCAACAGTCCACTGGCTACGGATGTGTATGCCGGGCAAATCCTGATAATTCGACTGGCGAACCCGGCCACCGCGACGCTCACACTGACTCCTACACCTACGCGCATTACTCCGCAGCCCACGCAACTGCGCCCTTCCCTCACCCCCGTTCCATCCTATACCCCCCAGCCCACCCCGACCAAAACGCCTGTTCCCCCGCTTTATCAGCGTGCCTTCGCGGATGGGAAGACTGTCGGGCGCGTTTTGGCAGGCCTGAGCGCGGTTGGAGCGCTGGTTGTGCTGGTGTTTGGTTTCCTGAAAAAGGACCACTAAGCCCTGGTTTTCCTTCTTACTTGGGGATGAGCGTCATCCTGAGTTCAGCGAAGGATCTTTTTCTTCTCGCCATCGCGAGCCTGCGAAGCGATCTCCCCGTTTTTGTCATCCTGGGCGCGGCGAAGGATCTTATGGTTTATCCCATCCCCCCGAGCCTGCGAAGCGATCTCCATGCTTATTTTTGTCATCCTGAGCATAGCGAAGGATCTTTCCCTGATCCACCAAGATGCTTCGCCTGCGGCTCAGCGTGACATGCAACTTGCTATCTTGAGCATAGCGGAGGATCTTGTTTTTCAATCCTCGCAAATGGCAGATATTGTGCCCGCAGGGTATTGCCGCGGTCGCTGGCGCTCCCTCGCAAAGACGAAGCGCTGGCATCACGAGCCTGCGAAGCAATCTCCCCCCGTTTTTGTAATCCTGGGCGCAGCGAAGGATCTTTCCCAGGTCCACCAAGATGCTTCGCCTGCGGCTCAGCGTGACATGCAACTTGCTATCTTGAGCATAGCGGAGGATCTTGTTTTTCAATCCTCGCAAAAGTCAGACATTGTACCCGCAGGGTATTGCCGCGGTCGCTGGCGCTCCCTCGCAAAGACGAAGGGTACCGGTCCCCAGCGGAGGATCTTCCAGATTTTTTCCGTCATCACCAACTCTTGACATCCAAAAATCCCCGGTGCTAAAATAGCATTTCAGAGGTAGATCTATGAGCGCAATCAGCCTGCAAAAATATTGGAACGAATGCCAGCTTACCGCCGGCCTTCCCGTTCAAGGCCGTACTGCGCCTGTAGGTCGTTAATCCTCTGTATTTCCACGGTAAAACAGCCACGGGCTTCCGTCAAACCCGTGGTTTTTTGTTGTCAAAAGGCTCCGGAACAGCCCTCACGGTCATTTAGCCGAACCATTATTCGTCTTATGCAAGGAAAAGAAGGAAGTGAAGTATGAACGCAAACATTCCCCTGAACAACAAACCCGCCTTACCGGGCTTAGCGTATCGCGCGTATCGCGGAGATGAAGACTTCCCAGCAATAGTGGAAATCTGGAATCAGATGCGCTCGGCAGGATTTGCGGAAGGCTCATACACGCTGGAGGACGCCGTGATTGACTTCCGCCATCTCTACAACTGCGACCCATTCAAGGACATGCTTTTTGCAGAGCTGGACGGGGTCCCAACCGCCTACTGCCGTGTGATGTGGCTGCAGGAAGGTCCTCGCAAGGTTTTTTACCAGATACTTAACATGAACCCGGCGCTGCAGGATTCGGGCATCGACGCCCCCTTGCAGGAATGGATGGAAAAACGCCAGCTCGAAGTCGCAGCCGATCTCGCGGACGAAGGCGAAAAGGTTTTCATGCAATGGTCCGACAAAGAGGATACGCATCGGACGCGCCTGTTGGAAAGTTTTGGTTACAAAGCTGTGCGCTGGTATTTCAGCATGTCGCGCGACCTGAACGAGCTGCCGGAAGTTGAACTGCCGGAGGGTATCGAGGTCCGCCCGGCGCTGCCCAGCGAATACCACAAGGTTTGGGAGCGCGCCAACGAGGCTTTCAGCGAGCACTGGGGCTTTGTGGAGCCGCGCGAAGAAGATTATCAGAACTGGAAGGAAGGGCGCTGGTTCCAACCGATGCTCTGGCAGGTCGCCTGGGTGAGCGGCGAACCGGTGGGTCAGGTGGAAAACTACATCGACGCGCTGGAGAACGAGAAGCTTGGCAGGCTGCGCGGCTACACCGAAGGCATCAGCGTGCTCAAAGACTACCGCGGGAAAGGCATCGCCCGCGCGCTAATCGCGCGCTCGCTGCGTATGCGCAAGGCTATGAACCTGCAGGAAGCCGCCCTGACGGTAGATTCCAGCAACGCCAGCGGAGCTTTGCGGCTGTACGAGAATATGGGCTACCGCACATACCGCACAGCTGTAGAGTGGCGCAAACCTTTGCCATTTTAGCGGAAGGCAGGCTATTCTGAGCGCGCTGCATCGCGTAAAAGAGCGATTATTAAGGGGTTTGCCCGGTGAATATTTACCGAAACAGCGGAAATCCGCGCCGGGCAAACCCAAGGCTTAACCAGATATTTTTTAGAGGAAGATGTGTATAAAAACGCGACAGAAAGTACCATCGATATACCAGGCGCTCCCAGGCGCGAAGGGCATTCGTTCCACTTGCTGCAGGATGAGACCTCACAGGACCTGCGCAAGCCGATGCTTTCGACGTAGTGTTTCCCTGGGGAAGTTTGCGCACCACGCATGCTCCAGGCAGGCGGTGCGGCATTTTTTTTGCCTCCTATGGGAAATAATGGCGAGCGCAGCGAGACTGAAGCGGGTCTCTTCCCTCGTTCTCGCGTGGCTCCAGGTTGCGGGGAATCCTGATGGGGGCACGCAGGCTGTTTGGACAAGTAGGGGTAAGCCCCCGTGCTTACCCGGCCATAGGGCAGACACGGGGGTCTGCCCCTACATCAAACCAGCAGGCGTAGGGGTAAGCCCCCCTGTTACCCGTCTATAGGGCAGGCACAGAGGTCTGCCCCTACATCAAACCAGCAGGCGTAGGGGTAAGCCCCTGTGCTTACCCATCCATAGGGCAGACACGGGGGTCTGCCCCTACGAAAGGCACGCCTAATCCAAACACCCGGGCGTAGGGGTAAGCCCCCGTGCTTACCCGTCTATAGGGCAGACACGGGGGTCTGCCCCTACGAAAGGCAGGTGCAGG
>JBCFBH010000059.1:0-10854 GCA_038562595.1 Anaerolineaceae bacterium | reverse complement strand
GTGGTTGCCGGTTTCGATATAACGTTTCTGTTCCATTGTGCCCTCCTGGGATTGTGTGATGGTTTAATTGAATCACAATCGGCGGAAAAGGTCAATTTGAAACTTGTTTTTCAACACCCTCCGAAATTATTTTTGAAAAGTTTTTTGATATAATAAAAACTTGGCATATTTATCGATACCAACTATTCTATCTCGCGTAGTGCCGCCTCACCACGCAACAAATAAGGAAGGGCATTTCAATGAAAGAATTTTCGACAGCCTCTGTGCGCAACATTGTCCTCGCGTCACACAGCAACTCCGGCAAGACCATGCTTACCGAAGCGCTCTTGCACTTCACCGGTGCCACCACCCGCCTCGGAAAAATTGAAGACGGAACAACTGTTTCCGACTTCGACGATGAAGAACACCGCCGCGGGATTTCCCTGTTCACCTCTGTGATTCCGGTAATCTATAAGGACCTGAAATTCAACCTCCTGGATACTCCCGGTTATTCAGACTTCGTCGGAGAAGTGGTCTCGGCCATGAGCGTGGCGGACAGCGTCCTGATCCTGGTCGATTCGGTCGGCGGAATGGAAGTGGGTACAGAAACCGCGATGAATTACGCGGCTAAAATGAACCTGCCCATGTTTATGTTGATTAACAAGATGGACCGCGAAAATGCCAACTTCCAAAAAGCGCTCGCTTCAGTCCAGGAACAAAGCGACTACCGCCTGATCCCCATGCAGCTGCCCTGGGGCGAAAAAGCAGACTTTAAGGGCGTGATTGACCTGATCAGCATGAAGGCTTACCAGGGCGAGGGTAAAACCGCTGTGGAAATCCCGGACGAGTTCCGGGCGGAAGCGGAAGAAGCACGTCTGAAACTGATTGAAGCCGCTGCTGAAGGCGAAGATTCGCTGCTCGAGAAGTACTTTGAGAATGGCGACCTGACAACAGAAGAAGCGCTGCAAGGCTTGCACAAAGCCATTCAAATCAGCAACCTCATCCCGGTGATGGTGGCTGCCGGCGGTCACATGGTCGGCGTCGCGCCGCTGTTGGAAGCGCTGATTAAACTTGCCCCGTCTCCTGCCGAACATGCCAAGGTCATCGCCAAGTCCCCCAAGGGGGATGTGCAGCTGACTCCATCGGATTCCGGCCCCCTCGCCGCTTATGTTTGGAAAACCACCGCGGACCCCTTCGTTGGCAAACAGACCTTTTTCCGCGTGTTCTCCGGTGTAATGAGCTCGGATACCCGCGTCTGGAACGCGAACAAGGGTGAGGAGGAACGCCTGGCTGGCATGCAGGTGCCTTATGGCAAAGAAAACCTGCCGGTCTCTGTGATTCACAGCGGCGATATTGGCACAGTGGCGAAGTTGAGCCTGACCACCACCGGCGATACGCTCACCACCAAAGAGCAGAACCTGACCCTGCCCATGCCCGAATACCCCAGCCCGCTTTACCGCGTAGCTGTGAGCCCCAAGACTCAATCCGATGCTGCCAAGATGAGCACCACGCTTGCGCGCCTGTGCGAAGAAGATCTGACCCTCACCTGGCACATGGAACCCGCTACCCGCCAGACGCTGCTGTTCGGCATGGGCGACCAACACATCGACGTGGCAGTCCGCCGCGCCGAGCAGAAGTTCCAGATGAGCATGAACTTGCTGGAACCCAAAGTGCCTTACGAAGAGCACATCACCAAGGAAGCCAGCGCCATGTACCGCCACAAGAAGCAAACCGGCGGCTCCGGACAGTTCGGTGAAGTCCATCTGAAAGTCTCCCCATATAAGGATGAGGACTTCCACTTCACAAACGACGTTTTCGGCGGCGCGATTTCCAATAGCTATATGGCCCCAATCGAAAAAGGCATCCGCGCCGTGATGAAAGACGGCGTTGTGGCAGGTTACCCGGTGCACAATGTCGCCGTTTCCGTCTTTGACGGTAAAGAACACCCGGTGGACTCAAAACCCATCGCCTTCGAAATTGCCGGGCGTGAAGCTTTTAAACTTGCCTTCAAAGATGCCAATCCGGTGCTGTATGAACCGATTATGAAAGTGACCGTGGTCGTCCCCGAAGCGAATATGGGTGACGTTCTGGGCGATATGAATACCCGCCGCGCGCGCGTGCAGGGCATGGACACGGAAAAAGGTCGTTCCGTAGTAACTGCCACGGTGCCCCTGGCAGAAATGCTGCGCTACACCACCACCCTGCGCTCCATGACGGGCGGACGCGGGCACTTCAGCATGGAATTCGACCATTATGACCTTGTTCCAACCCACCTGGCGCAGGAAATCATCGATGCCCGCCAGAAAGAACTTAAGGAAGAGGAATAAACTACTCCTGTTAGGCTGTTCAAGCGGCTGTCAATTCTGGCAGCCGCTTTTGTTTTTGTTCCTGTATGCGGATCGGTTGGCTGCGTGCAATGTTCGTCATTCTGATCTGCAAGCCAAGCGATCGGCTTTGCGATGGAGCGCTAGCGACTGAAGCAATCTGCCTGTAGATATCCAGGGAGACGAAGTATCCTTTGGGGATCGCTTCGCAAGCGCGCGAGGACGGACTCGGTCACTGATCCGAAGGCGAAGAATCTTACCCATTGAGAATAAGATCCTTCACTGCGTTCAGGATGACAGCTTGTACAGCCGCAGGCGAAGAATCCTACCAATAGAGAATAAGATCCTTCGCTTCGCTCAGGATGACTGGTTAGACAGCCGCAGGCGAAGAATTTTACCGATTGAGAATAAGATCCTTCGCTGCGTTCAGGATGACAGGCTGTACAGCCGCAGGCGAGGAATCTTACACCCTCGATTGAGAATAAGATCCTTCGCTGCACTCTGGAGAGCAGGCTCCTTGGTAGCGCTCATGAGGACAAGCATCCATCCCTTAACCCGGAAGGTTTACTCCCGGGCATTATCCCCGCCGAGCAGCTTCAGCAACGCCGCGGCAAGCTCGTTGCAGTCCGCCCGCACTCGTCCATCCGCCGCGGAAAAAATCGGCGCGTTTTCATCCTTGTTCACCGCGATGAGATACGTGTTTTCCGCCAGCCCGGCCATATGCTGCACGGACCCCGAAATCCCAAACGCGAGGTAAACCTTCGGGGCAATCGTGATGCCCGTCTGCCCGACCTGGTGCGCGTAATCGATCCAACCCAGGTCCACCACCGCGCGCGAAGCTGCCAGCCCGGCGCCAAGCGCGGCCGCCAACTGGCGATAAAGCCCCACCCGGTGGGCGCTGCCAATTCCGCGCCCGATGCCCACCACAATTTCCGCGCTCTCCAGGCCCGGTCCTTCCCGCGTATCCGGGCGCACAGAAACTACGCGCAGCCCGGGCATGCCATTGAGGTCCAGGGTTTGGTACCGGACGCTGCCCGCGCGGGAAGAATCCGCTGGCAAAGCCCGCATCACTTTCGGGCGCACGCTGGCCATTTGCGGACGGCGGCTGCGGCAAATTATCGTGGCGAGCAAATTACCCCCGAAAGCCGGCCTGGTTTGCAGCAGCAGACCGCTTTCCTTATCAATATCCAACCGGGTACAGTCAGCAGTCAGCCCGGTATCCAACGCCGAGGCCGTGCGCGGTGCAATGGAACGCCCGAAACCGCTCCCGCCAAACAGAAATATCTCCGGTTTATGCATGTCCGCCAGCCGCGCCAACACCTGCGGGTAGAGCAGCTCGTCGCGCTGCGTCAGGCGTTCATCCGCCACAACCAGCACCTCATCCGCTCCATGCGCGATGAGCTCCTGAAATTGCTCGGGCGCGGCTGGCCCCAACCACACCGCGCTGACCTTGCCGGGCTTTTTGCGCGCCAAAGCCCGCGCCGCGCCCAGCAGTTCCAAGACCACGGGTTTGGCAGTTCCCTCGCTCTGTTCCGCGAACACCCAGATGCCGCTGCTTTCAGGCGCCCCGCTCTGCGCAGCTGCTTCAATGCGCAGCGAGATAGCATCAAAGCGGCAGACCTCCACGCAAGCCCCACAAAAAACACAGGCTTCCGAGATAAGCGCCTTTTTTGCTTCCATGCTTATCGCCCCGTAGGGGCAGACGGGAACACATTTGCGGCAGCCCGTGCACTTCTCAGTCAACACCTGAATTTCAGCCACGCGCGTCTCCTACTTCGGGCTTGCTCCAGCCTTTCTGTCTGAGCCTGCCCAGGATAGAAGCAGCCGTTTCCTCCGGCGAACCGTGGATTTCATTGCCAGCTTTCCGGCGCTCCGCGGCTGCGGTGGAGACAACCCAGGTGGCCGAGCCTTCCAGGCCAATTCGCGCGGGGTCAACCTGCAGGTCATCCGCGTTCCAAATCTCAACCTGCGCGCTGATGGCCCGCAAATAGCCTTGCAGGCTCAGGAAGCGCGGCGTATTGATTTCCTTGACCACGGTCAGGAGCGCCGGCAGGCTAAGCCCTATCTCCAGGCAGCCTTCCTCGCTCATCTTTTCACACAGCAGTTCCCGCTCGCTCGCCATCCGCACCCGTCTGACCGCGCTCAGATGGGGGATTTCAAGTTTTTGCGCCAAAGAAGGCCCTACTTGCGCGGTATCCCCGTCAACAGCCTGTCTGCCGCACATCAGCAGGTCGAACGCGCCAAGTTTGCGCACTGCCGCCGCGAGTGTATATGCGGTAGCCAGGGTATCCGCTCCCGCGAAGCGTTTATCGCTGAGCAGCACCGCTCTATCCGCGCCCAAGGCGAGCGCCTGCCAAAGCAGCACAGCCGCGCTGGGGATGCCCATGCTGAGCACCGTGACATGCCCGCCTGAGCTCTCCTTCAGCCGCAGGGCTTCTTCCAGAGCGTAGGCGTCGAAAGGATTCAGCATCATCTCAATGCCCTCGCGCACAATCGTGTTCGTTACCGGGTTCAGGCGTACGCGCGTGCTGGCCGGCACCTGCTTCACGCAGACCACTATCTCCATGCTCACCCGCCCCCTTCCCTGGCGAACATATTACCGGGGTTCAGCAGTCCCAGCGGGTCAAAGCAGCGCTTCAGCGCGCGCATTTCCTCCACAGCCTGTTCCCCGTACATCGCCAGAAGTTGGGCTGTCTTCAGTTTGCCAATGCCGTGTTCCGCCGAAACCGTCCCGCCGGCGTCAATGACCCGGCGCGCCCAATCCAAAAAGAGAACTTTTCCCTGTTGATACTCTTGCTCGCTGCGTGGGAGGATGTTGACGTGCAGGTGGTTATCGCCGATATGCCCAAATTTGAGCCCTTGCAGCCTGAGCGCCCCAAGCGACTCTGAATAGAGCCCGTGCACCCATTCCAGTTTCTTGTCGGGCACCGCCATATCCGTACCCAGCTTGGTAAGCGCGGGATTCTCGCGTTTGCGTTCCGCGATAACGCGGTTGATGCTCTCTGGCAGCGCGTGGCGGAAGCCAATCAGTTTGTCCAGGTCTTGTGGAGTTACTGCCAGCCAGGTTTCAGCCAGGTTCGCGCCGGCGTTCTCAAGCAGCCCGGCGGTCTGGCGGATGCACAAGTCCATATCCGCCTGAGCCGCGTGGTGGAATTCGGTGTAGACTGCCTCTGCCGCTGGCAGAAGGGGCAAGCCCTGATGGGCATGCGTTTCCACCTGCTCGCGGCGAATCATTTCCAGGCAGGCGCGGTCAAAATACTCAATCGCGGCAGGTTTCTGTTCTTCCTGCAGCCGCTTAAGTGACTGGACGTATCGCAGGGCATGCGCGCTTTCTTCAAAAAAGGATAGGATTCCCCAGCTTAAGGCTGGCAGCCGCGCCAACGCGATGCTGATTTCGGTGACGATGCCCAGCGTCCCTTCCGCGCCGATGAACAGGTCCAACAGGTCCATATCCGGCGTGATGTAGTAGCCCGACGCGTTCTTCACGTTCGGCATCCGGTACGACGGCAGCTTGCCTGAGAGGAAACTGCCGTCCTCCAGACGCAGGCGAAAGGCTCCACCGCGCGCGTATTGCTCGCCGCGCCGCAGCTGTACGAAACGCCCATCAGCCAGGAGCAAGCGCAGCCCGGTCACATGCGCGCGCATAGGGCCGTAGCGGTAGGATTTGGCGCCGGAAGCGTTGGTGGAGACCATGCCCCCAATCGAGGCAGAGGTTTCGGTGATATCTGCAGGGAAATACCAGCGCCCATCCGCGCAAAAGCGCCGGTAGGCGCGCAGGGAATCCGCGCTCCAGCCCCCGGTGTTGAATTCCTTCTCTGCCAGCCCCTTTTGTATCTGGCTGAAAAGCATGCCGGGCTGGACGGTCAGCGAAAAGCGCTGAGTGTCCTCCTCCCAACTCATCCCCAACGCGCGGCTGCAGCGGCTCAGGTTGATGACCTGCCCACCCGAAGGAACCGCGCCGCCGGTAATGCCGGTGCGCGCGCCCTGAACGGTAACAGGCGCGTTGTTCTCGCGGCAGAACTGCAATGCCTCGCGGATTTCCTCCTCATTTTGAGGGAAAAACATGCCCTCCGCCTGGCCAGCCGCGCTGGATTCATCCGTCAGGAAAGGCTGAATTTCATCCGCATGGGTGTGGGGTTGTAAGCGCATCGCAGCCAATTGTAAGCGAAAACCCGCCGCGCGTTTACCAGTCCCAACCGACCTGCCGGAAAGCTTCGGGCAGGCCGGCGAGCGTATCCTCAGGCGTGAGCGCGCGCTCTGTCAGTTCCAAAGCGCGCAAATCCGCTGAGAGCCCATGCAGATACACCGCGGAGAGTACCGCCTCACGCAAAGGCAATTTCTGCGCCAGAAAAGAGGCCATCAGCCCGGAGAGCACATCCCCCGAACCGGCTTTGGCCATGCCGGCGTTTCCGCTGCTGTTAATCCAAATCTCAGCAGCCTGGCCCATTTCCGGGATAGTAATCACTGTGCCGGCGCCTTTTAGCACCACCACGCTTTCGGTTAATTTTGCCAGCCCTTCCGCGCTGGCAATACGGTCTTGCGCCACACGCTGCGCGAATTCCGGACACAGCCGGCTGAATTCTCCCGGGTGTGGGGTGAGTACCGCAGGCTCCAGGCCGGCGCGCGCCCTGGCAAGTAAAGCTGCCCGCCCCTGCTGCAAGTTTTCCGGCGCGGAAAGCAGGTTGAGCGCGTCCGCGTCTAAAACCAGCCTCGGCGCGTTAGCAATGGCATCCATCAGCAGCACCAGGTCAAACTCCTTGCCCAGCCCGGGGCCAACCAGCGCCGCGCTGCAAATCTGCGATTTTTCCCGCCAAAGTTTGAGCCTCGCGTCCGCGTCCGTGGGCAAAGCCTGGCTGAGCACGGAAGGCAGCGCGGCCAGCACCGCCGGGTAAATCTCCTCCGGCACCAGCAAGTCGACGTAACCCACCCCACCTATCTCTGCCGCGCGCCCGCAGAGCACCGCGGCGCCTGCCAAACCCACGCTGCCCGCCAAAACTGCAAGCCTGCCATAGCTGCCTTTGTGGCTGTCCCGCGCCCGCGCCGGCCGCCAGGCGCGCACTTCGCTTGCCGTCAGCACGGAAGGTGAACAAAACTGATGCTTTTCCCAGACCTGAGTGATGAACTCTGCGCTCAAGCCCAGGTCATTCACGCTGATCTGGCCGGCGAATTTGCGCCCGGGGTAGCTATAAACGCCGGTTTTTGGCAGGATGAAGCATAAGGTTTCATCCGCCTGGAATGCCCCCTGGCTGACAGCGCCGTTATCCGCTTGCACCCCGGAAGGAATATCCGCGCTGAGCAGGTACGCGCCGTACTGCTGGCGTGAAGCTTCCACGCGCCGGCTGAGCGTGATGAAGTCCGGATGCGGATTTCTATCAGCGCGGAAACCGCTGCCGTAGAGGGCATCCAGGATAGTTCCGGGCCCAGGCGCAAAGTCCGCGAGCGCGCGGGGCGCAATCCCGAGCTGAAGGCAGCCGTCGCGGTTTGCCTGCGCGTCATCCCCACGGCTTTCCGGAGAACTTTTATCCTCGTAAAGGTAAAGTTCGGGGATCTGACCATACAAAAACCGTGCAGCCGCGTAGCCATCACCGCCGTTATTGCCCGGTCCGCACAGGATGCTGACGGGACCTCCGCGCTCAGCATGCAGGCGCAGAATCCGCTCAGCCAGCGCGCGCCCGGCGCGCTCCATCAACGCGCCGGCCGTAAGACCAGCCATGGCAGCCTCCTCCTCGATAACGCGCTGTTCATTTGCTCCGATAGTTCTCATTTTCTATCCTCCCGCGCCCGGAAAGCTATGGCGCAGCTGTTCCCGGCGAAGTTTTGTAGCTTTGGGCATGCAAAAACTAAACGGAAGATCGCCGCATATCGGGTAAAAGCCAACGCGCTGCTAAACCGCGCCGCTAATCGGGTTTTCAACGTCGGTGAAGAGCGTGACGAACTCCCATCTGTCAGCCTAACGAAGGTGCTATAGACGACCATTCAGCTATCACCCTTCCCAAGCGCAGACCTCAAAATCAACGCGGTCGCTGTCATCAAAAATCACCCCTTCATCTTCCAGCAGAAAGCGCTGCTCAGCCGAGCCGATGCCGTGCAAGCTGATGCGGCCCTGCGCGTTGATGACCCGCTGCCAGGGCACCTCCGGGTCGCGCCCGTCGCGCAGCGCGCTCATGGCGTAACCCACCATGCGCGCCGAACAGCCCCCAACCATGCGCGCGATTTGCCCATACGTCGCCACTTTGCCTGCCGGGATACGTTTAACCTGAATGTAAATGCGTTGGTATAGGGGCAGTTCATCAAGCTCAGAACCACTTGTCGCCGGTTTTACAGACATTTTTCCGCCTTTCCAGAATTCACTGAGAATCTTCACAATTTCTTCACAACAACTTCATTGAAATCCAATGAACGCCTGATAAATTAGAAGCAGAGGATATTCCTCATTATAACGAAATGGAGTAAACAATGAAGACAATTACAAAGATTTTACTGCTCAGCCTGGTGCTTGCAGTGACTGCCATAGGGCTTGGCGCGTGGATTTCCCCGGTCAGCGCGCAGACCGATACCCCCGAGGACCTGAGCGAAGCTGAACGCACTACGCTCCTGCATATGGCCGCGGAGGAAAAGCTGGCTCGCGACGTCTATCTGGCGCTATACGATACATGGGAGCTACCCGTTTTCCAGCGCATCGCCCACAGCGAGAGCAACCATTTTAACTGGATGCTCCAGCTTCTTGGCGACTACGGCATCAGCTCAGACCTTGACCAGCTTGAGGAAGGTGAGTTTGGCGACCCAACGTTTGATCAGCTCTATACCGATTTGGTAGCCAGGGGATTGGAATCTGAAGAGGAAGCCTTGAAAGTCGGCGCGTATATCGAGGAGCTCGATATCCTTGACCTCGAGCAGGCTATCGACGAAAGCACGCACGTGGATGTGCAGCGCGCGTACCGCCGGCTGCTGCAGGGCTCGACCATGCACTTGCGCGCGTTTGTACGTCAGTTTGAAACGCTGACCAACGAAGTGTACGAACCGCAGATTATGACTTCTGAACAGTTGGAGACCTACCAGACCTTCAGAGGCCCGATGCGCGGCTGCCGCGGCCGGAGATAAGCTGATGAGCGAGCCCGGGAATTCCCGGGCTCTTTTTTTATCTCAGGGGCTGGCTCCTCGATATCAAGTGTTCGTGAATAGTGTCAAAGACATAGAAGACCTCAACTTGAAAGCGCATGTCAGCCTGTGGATTGAGCTTTCTTCCCGGGATTGGCAGGTTTCGTAAACAAACACGCGAACGCGGCTGTCCATTTTATCTTCTCTTGGGGCTGCTCGCGTGCCGTTGGGTAAACGGGCCAGCGCGGCAGGACTGACGCGGGGATTTGTAGGACCTTCATCCACGCTCCAGGCGCCTTCCCCTTGGTGGGAGCTAATTGACCATCCAGGTGATTTAATTGCCAAAAGCTAATTTAGTGCCCCCCCTAAAGCCAGGAACAAAACGCCCTAACTCTGGAAAAAGTCACGCAACGAGTTCATCCGGCGCGGGTCGCGCAGTTTTCGCAGCGCAGAGCTCTCAATCTGCCGGATACGCTCGCGCGTCAGGCCAAATTTTTCGCTGATTTCCTCAAGCGAATGGTACCCCCCGTCCACCAGCCCAAAACGCAGCTCCAACACCGCGCGCTCCTTATCCGTCAGGTCAGTCAGGGACTGGCGCACGCTCTCCCGCAGGCTCTCTAAAATGACAGCCTCCATCGGTTCCGGCGCGTCAGCATCCTCAATGTAATCACCCAGCGTGCTGTTCTCTTCGTCTCCTACCGGGCTCTCCAACGAGACAGGTTCTTCCCCAACCTTCAGGGTTTGCTCAACTTTTAGCGTAGCCTCGTCCCAGCGGCGCAGCAAGTCCGCGGGCAAAGCCTCGCGCGAGAATGCATTCCGACGGATTTCCTGTTCGTCCTCGCTGGATAGCAGCCCGGAAGCGACCGCAATCTCGGCAAAATTCGGTTCGCGCCCCAGCTCCTGCACCAGTATATGCTGCACCTTGATGAGCTTACTGATTGACTCTACCATGTGCACCGGGATGCGGATGGTGCGCGCGTACTCCAGAATATGACGGCTGATCGACTGCCGGATCCACCAGGTGGCATAAGTGCTGAAGCGAAAGCCCCGCGCGGGGTCAAATTTCTCCACAGCGCGCAGCAAACCCATGTTGCCTTCTTGGATGAGGTCTTCGATGTTTACACCTCTGCTGGTATAGCGCTTCGCCACGCTCACGACCAGCCGCAGGTTGTACTCCACCATATCGCGCCTGGCAAATTTCGCGTTATCGCGCACCTGCTGGGTGCTCCTGACCATCTCATCGACATCCGGCTGGACATCGGCGAGTTCATCCCACGTGGGCAGGCGCCCGTTCCGCGCGCAGTGTTCCGTTATGTGATTCAGGAAATTGACCGGCAGTAAATACGCCGCCGTGAGGAAGGAGCACAGCAGTTTGGCCAGGTTCTGCCATTCCGGGTCCTGTTTCCAGCGCTCGTCCTGTAAAAAACCGTGGGTGTACGAAGGCAGCGCGTCA
>JBCFBH010000058.1:0-11058 GCA_038562595.1 Anaerolineaceae bacterium | reverse complement strand
GATTTTCGCCCCATGGATTGTGAAGAACGGTTTGTACGCCCTGACCGCGGACTCCAATATCGGGCAGCTGGACGTTACGGTGCGCTTGCTGCGCATCATGCTCCCCACGGTCGTGGTTTTTGGCGTCAGCGGTCTGGTGATGGGCATGTTGAACGCGCATCGGTCGTTTCTCATTCCCGCGCTGGCGCCGGCGATGTATTCGCTGGGCATCATCTTTGGCACCGTCGCGCTGCCGAAGAGCTGGGGGGTGGACAGACTGGCTGTTGGTGTGCTGCTGGGCGCCTCCGGGCATCTGCTGCTGCAGCTGCCTTCGCTTTTTCGGCTGCCCGAACGGGCGTACCACGCGGCAGTCGGGCTGAAGGACAAAGCCGTCCGGCAGGTGTTGCAGCTAATGCTGCCGCGCCTGATTGGGGCAGGGGTGGTGCAGCTTAATTTCGTGGCGAATACGATTATCGCCCTCAGCCTGGGTGAAGGTGCAGCGAGCGCGGTCGCGCTGGCTTTTACGCTGATGTTGATGCCGCAGCGCGCCATCGCGCAGTCAGCGGGGATTGCTTCTCTGCCCACGCTTTCACAGCAGGCGGAGTTGGGGCAGTTTGAACAGATGCGCGAAACCATCGCGAAAATTCTGCGCGGAATGATCCTGCTGGCGCTGCCGGCAAGTATCGGCTTGATTTTGTTGCGAGTTCCGCTGGTGAGCGTATTATATGAGCGCGGGGAGTTTGGCGCTGAATCCACACAGCTGGTTGCCTGGGCGCTGCTGTGGTATTCGGCGGGTCTGGTCGGGCACAGCCTGGTGGAAGTGCTCAGCCGCGCTTTTTACGCGCTGCACGATACCCGTACGCCTGTCGCGGTTGGCGTGGGCGCAATGACCCTGAACATCGGCCTTTCTTTCCTGCTGGCGTCTTGGTTCCGCAGCATCGGGTGGATGCCGCACGGCGGGCTGGCGCTGGCAAATTCCGCCGCCACCGGTCTGGAAAGCTTGTTGTTACTGGAGCTGCTGCGCAGACGTTTGAAGGGGATAGAAGGCAGGCGCATCCTACGCGGCACGGCAACCGCCCTGGCGGCATCCGCACTGATGGGCCTGGCAGTTTACGGCTGGATAAGGCTGCGGCCTGACGCGAGCGGCTTGACAGTTTTGCTGGGAGGGATAGGGTTTGGCGTGCTGGCGTACGCGCTCGGGTTGAAGCTTTTGCGCGTACCGGAGTTGGACTCTGTTCTCGCGCTGGTCAGGCGCAGACTGCGCGCGCGAGCTTAGCACCGCAAAACCCGCGTTTCATTGACATTATTCCCGGTAAGTGTAATCTGTCCCTTTCCTTAATGGGCTGGGAATGCAAATCGAATTCTACGCGGGCGGCATGAGAAGGCGAAGGAGAACCGCGACCAAAAAGCCCAGCAGCACCCCCACTAAGGCTTCCGCCGGCGAATGCCCGATACTCTCGCGCAGCGTTTCCCATTCTTTTTCCGGGATCTTTCCGGTCTGAATGACCTCACGAACAATCAGGTTTATCCGGGCGGCATGTAAACCAGCCTGCCTGCGCACGCCCGCCGCGTCGTACACCACGATGATTGCCATCGCAAACGCCAGCGCAAAAAGCGGACTGCCCCAGCCGACATAAAATCCGATGGCGGTGGCAATGGAGGAAATCAGGGAGGAGTGGGAAGAAGGCATTCCGCCCGAATCCATGAGCAGGGACCAGTCGACATCCTTTGTGCGCCAATACCCGAAAGGAACCTTGAGAACCTGCGCCAGGAGCAGCGCGGCCATACCTGACAATGCCACCGGGCTCTTGAAAACATCCCAGAAGCTCATTTCAGTCTCTTTCGCCGTTCGGCTGGGGAGGGGTCGGGTTGGCTTCGTTCAGAGCGGAGACCCGCAGCTGCGCGCTCTCCAGGATGGAGGCACACAGGGTTGATAGGCGTTTGCCTTCTTCGTACAGACGCAGGGCTTCTTCGAGCGGCAGCTCGGTATTCTCAAGCTGGTTAATGACGGATTGAAGTTCCGCGAAGGCGGCTTCGAAGCTGGGTTGGGTTTCAGGGGATGCTGGCATGTTATTCTGCTCCTGTTGGTTTCGTGTTCACTCGCGCTGGGATGACGCCGTCTTGCACGCGCAGCACAAGCCCTTGCCCGGGCTGCGCCTGCGCCGCGCGGCTGATGAGCGCGCCGCTGAGCTGGTCTGTGATGATGGCATAACCTCTTTGTAAGACGGCTTGGGGGCTCAGCGCGTTCAGGCGCTTGATGGAAGCATCCAGACGCAAGCTCCTGGCATTGAGTTGATTTGAACCGAGGCGCTCCAGCCGCGCGACTATTTCGTCCAGGCGCTGCAGCGCGTTTTGCACGACGGCGCGCGGAGAACCCCGGCGAAGCTCGGCCTGAGCCAGGGCCAGGGATTGCCTTGCGCCGCCCAGCAGCGCGTTCAGGCGCGCGTCAAGCTGTTCGGAAGCGGCGCGCAAGCTCAGGGATAATTCCTGGGCGGTAATCGGCGTGGCAAGCTCGGCCGCGCCGGTGGGCGTGGGGGCGCGCAAGTCTGCCACGAAGTCCGCGATGGTGAAATCAGTTTCGTGCCCAACGCCTGTGATAACCGGCACGCGCGAATTGTAGATAGCCCGCGCGACGTTTTCGTCATTGAAAGCCCACAGGTCCTCAATAGAACCGCCGCCGCGAGCCAGAATGATAAGGTCCAGGTCCGACAGCTGGTTGAGCAGCCTGAGCGCGGAAATTATTCCAGGCGGGGCTTCGGCGCCTTGCACTGGCGAAGGCGCGACGCTCACCCGCAATATTGGCAGACGCCTGGAGAGCGTCTGCAGAATATCCTGCAGGGCGGCGCCTGTCGCGGAGGTCACCACACCAATGTGGCGTGGGAGACCTGGCAGAGGGCGCTTATGGTCCGGGTCAAAGAGCCCTTCAGTCTCCAGGCGGGCTTTCAGGCGTAAAAACTCCTGGTAGAGCGCGCCTTCACCGGCCGGTCTGAGCGCGTCCAGGTAGAGCTGCACCTGCCCCTGGGCGGGATAGACACTCATCAGGCCGTGGCCTTCCACCTGCATCCCATCCGCGGGTGAAAAGCGCAGCCGCAAGGCGGAATTTTTCCACATCACGCAGCGAATTTGCGCTTCGCTGTCCTTTAGTGTGAAATAAAGATGCCCGGAGCGGGGCTGGGAAAAATTGGATATTTCACCGCGCACCCACAGGTCCTGCAGGACTTCATCTGTTTCCAGAAGTTCGCGCAGGTAGTTGTTGAGGGCGGTAACGGAAAAGATCAGCGGTGCGTTAAAGTCGAACGCGTCCATACAGATAAGGATAATCAAAAGAAATGCGCTTGTCAATTCTCAAGGCTGTTTTCGCGGGGGGCATCGCGCTGGATGGGGAGACCGAGAGCCTGCTGCAGGAGCGGCAGCGTTATAATTATGCCCAGGTTGGCATGAGCACCAGCCAGGAGACAAAAAATTGAAGATTCTTTCCCGCATCTTTCGCGTCCTCGCAGCGCTTACGACGGCAGCCTTGTTGTGCTCTGCTTGCATGGGCGCGGCCCAGCCCAAACCCGCGCTCAGCACGTCCCTCGCTGCTCCCACCCGGGTTTTGGAAATGGGGCGCAGCTTTGACCTGACCCTGACGCTGGCCAACGCCAGTGGACAGGAAGCGCCCGTGCGGGAAATCCGCCTGCCAGCGGGCGTTTTGCAGGCCTTCAGGTACCTGGGAAGCCTGCCAGCGGTCACGCTGGAACCCTTGGCGGACGGTTCGGGCGTGCTCCGGACGCAGCTTGTCATCCCACCTTTGAGCAGCGCGGACTTTGTGCTGCGCTTTCAAGCGCTTTTCTCCGGGGTTTACGAGGAGAACATTACGGTCCTGTTTGGAGATGAACTCCTGCAGGCGCCGGTTCGTTTGCAGACCGGAGGCAGCATCCCCGCTGATTGGAAGCCCGGACCCGCGGTGCCGCATGCGCAAGATGGAACAGCAGCCGGTCTTCCGGAAGCCGCCCTGGTGCGGGTGGGGGCGCTGGTGAACGTGGACGGCGCTCTGGTCAGAGCCTGGTCCGCCAACGGCGTTGTTCTCAGCCGGGACGGGCTCATTCTGACCAGCGCGCGCGCTGTTCTGGGCAGCCGCGCTTACCCTGCCGCGGACCTGATTGTTGGGCTGCAAAGCGCGCCGGGTACCGCGCCGGTGGATGCGTATTTGGCGAGCATTGTTCAGTTGGACGAAGCCAGGGACGCGGCGCTGATTAAACCGCGCGCGGACTTGTTGGGGAACCCCATTCTGCCCGGATCGCTTGCGCTCCCCGCGGTGGCGCTTGGGGAAAGCTCCGCCGTGCTTCCGGGCGAGGCGCTCCGGCTGCTTGGCTTTGGACAGAACCCGGACGCGGTGTTGGGCGAGCTAAGCACAGCAGTGACGAGCTTGGTGTCTGAAGAAACGGGAATACCGCTTGAGACCATCCTTACCACTCTGCCGCCTGACGGAGATTACTTTGGCTGGGCGGCGTTTAACGCGCGCGGGGAACTCGTTGGGCTGGCTTCCGCGCCGGTCGAACCGGGCGGATTGGCGTGCGGCGCGCTGGCGGATACCAACCGCGACGGCGTTATCGATGATCAGGATGCCTGCCTGCCCGCGGGAGGAAACCTTCAGGCGCTCACTTCCGTGCAGGCGCTTGAGGAGATGCTTGACGCAGCCTGGATGGGGCAGGTGGGGCTGCAGCGCGTCTCGGTCAGCGGGATACCTTATGAAATGCAGGGGCAGCTGGTATTCGGGACGGATTTTTCGGTTCCCCTGCCCGCCTGGCCCGCTGGGGAGCAGAACAGCGCGCGGACAGCCTATGAAGATGAGACTTTCACGCTTGCCTTGACCAAGCCCCGCAGCCTGTTTTTTACCACGCTCGATTACGCATACGATGACCTGATCATCCGCGCTGACGCGCGCCTATTGGCTGGCAGCGGGGATGGCGATTTTGGTTTTATCTGCGGCTACCAGGATAAGGCGCACTTCACCGCGCTGGAGGTCAGCGAGGACGGCTACTTCTCCATCTGGAAGCAGACAGGCGGCGAAAGCAGCGTTTTGGTGGATTGGACCTACGCGGAAGCGCTGGCATCCGGAGAAAGCTTGCACTTGAGCGCGCAATGCGGCACGGGTGGCCTGAAGCTGGCTGTGAACGGTCTGCTCCTGGCGGAGTTTACGGACCCTGAGTTTGTACCGGGTTTGGTCGGAATTATGGCTGGCACCTCTGGCGGAGAACAGTTGAAAGTCGCGTTTGATAATCTTGAAATCCTCATTCCAGGAGCTGAATAATGGGCATGCAGACGTTGAGCGTTTACCATTTGGTCAAGAGCGAAGACCTGAACCACCACCGCACGCTTTTTGCCGGGCGCGGCGCGGAATGGCTGGTGGAGGCTGGCTTTATCGCGGCTGCCAGCCTGCTGCCGCCCGAGTTCGTTCTGTGCGTCAAAATCCACGGCATGGAGTTCAGCCGCCCCGTGCGACCCGGGGAGATTGTGTGCTTCACCAGCCGGGTGGTGCTGACCGGACGCAGCCGGGTGATTGCGTATATACGCGCGGATGTGAAAGGCGAGCAGGCGGTGGACGGCTTTATTACCTTTGTGTATGTGGACGAGCACGGCAAATCGCGCCCGCACGGAATTGTGATTGAGGCGGATACCCTGGAAGAGAAAGCCCTGCAAGAGCGCGCCAGGAACCTGTAATGCCAAGCCGCGCGGACTGGGTTTTGAGTTGAATTTTCGCAGTCTGTGGAAGCGTAGTTTTCGAGATAAAAAAGCCGCGGTGGGAAGCCCACCGCGGCTTTGCTGTGGATTAAGTTACAGGCTTAGTTGGATGTAGCGATCGATACGCTCAGCAATGACGCGCAGGGAGGAAGCCCAAAAAGCCTGGTCGCGGATGTCGATGCCAAAGCGGGCAGCCAGGTCCGCGGCGGAAGCTTCGCCGGTGCTGGCGAGCAGCTGCATATAATCCGGCACGAATTCATCGCCGCGCTCCTGGTAGATGGCGTACAGACCGGTAGCGAAGAGCAGCCCAAAGGCGTAGGGGTAGTTGTAGAACGCCAGAGACGGGCTGTAGTAATGCGGTTTCCAGGTCCACATGTATTTGTGCAGGACGTTTTCATCCAGGCCGTCCCCATAGCTCTGGCGCTGCGCGTTCAGCATGATTTCAGAAATTTCATCGGCGGAAAGCGTCGATTTTTCGCGGCGGGCAAAGATTTCCTGCTCAAAGAGGAAGCGCGAATAGATATCCACAATCACCTCAGCGCAGCCTGAAAGGTTGCTCTCCAGGATGGGCAGCTCTTCCGGTGTACCCTTCACGCTGGCAAGAATCGCGTTGAAAACAATGGTTTCGCACATAATGGAGGCGGTCTCCGCCAGGGTCATCGGTGTGCGGGTTTGCAGTGGGGTTTTATCCGCCTTGAAGGCGCAGTAGTTATGGAAGCTGTGGCCAAGCTCGTGCGCGATCGTCATGACCTGGTCCAGAGAGCCGTCAAAATTGCACATCACGCGGCTTTCCTTGAGCGCGGGGATTTCCATACAGTAGGCGCCGCCGCGTTTGCCCGGGCGCTGTTCAGCGTCAATCCAGCGCTGCTCAAAGGCGGTTCGGGCGAATTCTTTAAGTTCTTCTGAAAAGCTTCCGAAGTGGGTCAGGATAACCTGCCGGGCTTCTTCGAAGCTGTAGGTTGTGCCGCTCTCGCCCAGCGGCGCCAGCAGGCTCCACCAGGGCAGTTTTTCCATCCCCAACAAGCGGGCTTTAGCCTGGAAGTAGCGCCGGAAGCTGGGAAGCGAGGCCTGTATGGCGGCCAGCATCGCGTCGAGGGTCGCGCGGTCGATGCGCGCCATGTCCAGGGAGGCATGCAAGCTGTCGCGCCGGCCGCGGTGCTTGTCCAGGGTGATAGTTTCGCCCTTGACGCCGTTCAGGCAGGCAGCCAGAGGTTCTTTGAGTTCTTCCCACACGCTTAGTTCCGTCTCGTAGGCGCGCTGGCGCACCGCGGCGGAAGGATGGCTGCGCAGGTTGATGAGCGCGGGCATCGGCAGCTCTTCCACCTCGCCGTCCAGCTCGAAGTGGACGGTTTTTTGCGATGTGAGCGTGCCTTGCAGTTTATCCCAGGCGCTGCCGCCGGAGAGAGTCATTTCATTGGCGAGCAGCTCTTCGGGCTCCGACATTTGGTAGCGGCTTTGTTCGGCTTCTTCTAATAGAATGAAGGTGTGCTCGCGGGCGCTGCCGAAGGCGTTCAGGGCGGCAGGGAGGGCTGTGCCGAGCCGGCCAAACCAGGCGCGCAGGCGCACCAGCAGGTTCTGGAAGGGCACGCGCGCGATTTCGAAGCGGGATTGGGTTTGCTCTGCCTGTTTGTCGAAGGAGTTCGTGGTGATGAGGCCGTAGAGGAAGGCATCAATCGTGGCCGATTTGAGGATGAGCGCGTTCAGGTCATCGACCAGTTGATTGAGGAGCGGGTTGAGTGTTTCGGGTCGGGTGTTTTCCCGGGTGAGGTGCTGGAGCTCGGTTTCGAAGCGGGTCTCCAGCAGCCTGGTTTGGGTCTGGCACCATTCCATATCGGATGAGAGGCGCGGGTCTTCCACGGATGCGTAGATGTTGGAAAGGTTCCAGCGCGGAGCTGTTGTCGTCATAGGTTTCTCCTTAGAAAATGATAGAGGCAATTATACCTACAGGAGGTGCGTTTAGACGAATCTATTAGCAAAGCAGTGTGTCATCCATATACCCTGACAGGTACAGATCGCGGCGAAGGAGCCTGTGTCAACCTGAACGACGTGAAGGATCTTGCGATTGGACTGATAAGATGCTTCGCCTGCGGCTCCGCATGACAAGCCGTCTGTCACCTCGATACCCTGACGGGTACAGGTCGCGGCGAAGGAGCCTGTGTCATCCTGAACGAAGTGAAGGATCTTGCGATTGGACTGATACGATGCTTCGCCTGCGGTTTAGCAAGACAAGGCGTCTGTCATCGCGAGTCTGCGAAAGAGCTGTTCGATTGACTTACGGGCAGACTGCCGCACTTCGTCGCAGTGACGAATCACCGGTCAGTCTGGGCACGGCGAAGGAGTCTGTGTCATCCTGAACGAAGTGAAGGATCATGCGATTGGACTGATACGATGCTTCGCCTGCGGCTCGGCGTGACAAGATAATCGTCCTTCTGCGCGCAGCAAAAAGCCCCTGAGGGACTCAGGGGCTGAAGGTCTTCAAGGCTATTCCGCTATCTGCGCCGGCCTAGCCCGCCCACCATGGAGCCGAAATACAGCACCTGCAAAAGCGAAGTAGCCAGCCCCGCCACATACGTGAGAGCAGCGGCATTAAGCACGCTCGCCACGCCTTTTTCTTCTTCCGCGTTGACTACCAGTCCGGTGGAGGTCAGCATCTGGCGGGCACGTTTGGAGGCGTTCAACTCCACCGGCAGCGTAATCAGGGAGAAAATCGCGCCAGCCGAGAAGAGGATGACGCCCAGCCATGCCAGGTTCGCGATGCGCAGCACAAGCCCAATCATCAGCAGAATCCAGCCCAGGTTCGACCCGATATTGACCATTGGCACGATGGCGCTGCGCAGTTTCATCGGTCCGTAATTCTCGCGGTCTTGCATGGCATGGCCGAGCTCGTGGGCGGTAATCGCCAGGGCTGCCACTGTTGGCTGATCAGCTACCCCCTGGGAAAGCGCCAGAGAATTATCGCGCGGGTCATAGTGGTCGGTCAGGTTGCCTTGCGTGCGAGTCAGGCGGATGTCTGACAGACCAATGCGCGTGGTAAGCTGCTGGGCAGCTTCGATTCCGGTGATATTGTGGTAATTACGCACCTGGCTCCACTTGCGATAAGCAGATTGTACGTAGAGCTGAGCGGCCATGGTCAGGATGAAGGCCGGCAGCATGTAGATGATGTAGTTAAACATTGTTCCTCCTCGTAGACCGGCAGAAAGTCCGGTCCATTATCTAACGAAAAAAACTAAGGCTGCAGCAGAAGCTGAACAGCGGCGTCCAATTGTGGATCTCTGCCCGCCGTGTAGTCTTCAGCGGTCATTTCCACAATCAAGTCGGGGGTGAGGCCGACATCACTGATTTGCGTGCCGTTGGGGGTCAGCCAACGCGCGATGGTGATGCGCACGCCGCCTTTTTCGGTGGACAGTGGGATCCAGTTCTGGACCGAACCTTTACCGTAGGTCTTGACGCCCACCAGTTTCCCGCGACCAAGGTCTTGAATCGCGCCGGCAGTAATTTCAGAAGCGGATGCGGTGCCTTCGTTCACCAGCACCACCAGGGGGATTTCGGTCGCTCTGCCGCCGCGCTGGGCGGAGTAGGCGTCGCGCGTGCCGTCCCCATACTCCTCATACATCACCACGCCGCTGGGGATAAACTCGGATACCACTTCGATGGCGGTGGAAAGGTAGCCGCCTCCGTTGTCCCGCAAATCAAATACAAGCCCGGCGGGTTTCTGCGCCATGAGCTCCTTAAGCGCGGCGCGCAGTTGGCTGGTTGCCTGGTCATTAAAGGAGTAGAGCGCCACATAGGCAATGTTGTTGTCCAGCATGCGGTAGTCCACCACCGGCACGGTGATTTTGGCGCGCACAATGGCGAAATCAAGCGTTTCTTCGCCGCGTTTGATGGTCAGCGTGACCGCTTCCCCGGCGGGGCCAAGGATTTTCTTGAGCACCAGGTCGCCTGGGATACCGGTCTGGTCTTCGCCGTCCACCGCGATGACGATGTCATTGGGGCGCAGACCAGCAGCTTCCGCGGGGGAGCCTTTCATAGGCGAGATGACCTCCACGTAATCGCCGGAGGTATCCACCCAGGCGCCGATACCTTCATATTCCCCTTCCATGCTGGCGTTCGCCTGCTCGAATTCGGTCGGGTTCATATAGGTGGTGTGCTTGTCGCCGGTAGCCTCCAACATGCCCGAGATTGCGCCGCGCATCAAAGCGAGGTCGTCCAAAGGCTGGTCCACAAAGTTTTCATGCAGCAGAGTCCAGGTTTCCCAGAAGGGAGCAAAGGTTTGTTCAAGCTCTTCGGGGGTCCCGCCTTGTATGGCCTGCGGGCTTTCCGCGGTCGATATGGCCGAGCCTTCCTGCGTGGGGAGTTCGGCGGCGGGGGTGTCGGTTTTCTGGTTAGCGGATAAAAGCTTTACAGGAAGCGCGTTCCCGGTAATCAAGCCACCCAAAAAAGCGCCTGAAAGTAATACGATGACCAGAAGGATTAGTAAGATTGTCTTAAGGACTTTGCCTTGCTGCATTTTTGCTCCCGTTTGCCAATTTGAATTACAAGAATAACATAAACGGATTAACGATGCATATAAAATCAGTGGTTTTTATGAGGAAACTTATCAATTTCCAAGCCATAGAGGCCAGGCGTTCAGCCTTTAATCCCCCAGCAGGTCGGGAAGCAGCGCCAGACGGGAGATGGTGCGGAATCCATCTTGCGGTTGTGGAGAAACCAGCACAGTGTGCATACCCAGTCTCGCGGCGGAAGTGAGATTCTCCAGGCGGTCATCCACCATCAGCACTTCGCGAGGGTCCGGGCTGCCCGCCAGTCTGAGCGCTATCTGGTAGGCTTCCAGTTCGGGTTTGCAGTAGGGCTGCACCGCCATGGCATCAATGATGCCGTTGAAACAGCTCTTCAATTCCATCAATCCGAGCACGTTGTGGGCATGGGATTCACAGGCGTTGGTGAAGATCATCTTGGGCAGGGCGATGCGGTCCAGCGCCGCGCGCAGCTCTGGGTCCGGGCTGAGAAGAGCCGAAAGGTCCACGTCGTGCACGTAATCGAGGTAGGCTTTGGCGTCTATGCCGCGTTCGATTTGCAGACCGCGCAGCGTGGTTCCGTAGCGGTTGAAAAGCCGGTCGCGCATGTCAGGGACTTCTTCCGCGGGGATACCGAGAAAGTCGCGCATATAAATAAACATGCGCTTCATCACCAAGTGCCACACCTCCGCGGTGGGTGGGTAGACGGTGTCGTCCAGGTCAATCAAAAGCGTGGAAATTTTCACGAACGTTCCACCCAACGGTTTAGATTTACGGGGGGATGGTAAGCCCCCATTTTTTCCAACAAGGCATGAGGCTCCGCATCACAGAGGATAAGCTG
>JBCFBH010000057.1:0-11230 GCA_038562595.1 Anaerolineaceae bacterium | reverse complement strand
GTTGGGTCTGTTTGCGGCGCTGGATTTCCCGTTTCTGGCGGACTACCAGAAGGCGCGCATCACGAACTTTATCAACCCGGATGAAAACGCGCGCTACGGCGACACCTATAATGTGGACCAGGCGCTCATCAGCATTGGTTCCGGCGGCTGGTTTGGACAGGGCTACGGGCAGGGCTCGCAGGTGCAGCTGCGTTTTCTTAAAATTCGCCACAACGATTTCATTTTCTCCGTGCTGGCGCACGAATTCGGTTTTGTGGGGACTGTGGTTGTGCTGCTCTTGCTGATGTTTGTGATTTACCGTTGTTTTCAAATTGCTGGCAGGGCGCCGGACGCGTACGGCGCGTTGATTGCATATGGCTTTGGCGTGCTGATGGCGTTCCAGACGCTGGTGAACGTGGGCGTCAACTTGCGCTTGCTGCCGGTAACCGGGCTGACCTTGCCGTTTATTAGCTACGGCGGCAGCTCGCTGGTGACGCTGCTGATGGGCATTGGGTTGGTGCAGAGCGTGCGCATGCGTTCCGAACAAAGGCCGCGGTAATGGATTTTTTACCCTTGTAAGGCGGGAAAATTGCTGGTAGAATAAATTTTTGATAGTGGGGGCTCGTCTAATGGCAGGACAGCAGACTCTGAATCTGTATGTAGAGGTTCGACTCCTTTGCCCCCAGCCTGAGAGGTTGACCGGAATGGTCAGCCTCTTTTTTTTTGCAGGCCGCGCATTCAATTCGATTTTGGTAATTTTTCGCGAAGACATGGCTCGCTGGACGGCCTGCTGCCCTTTGCTTTTCATCTTTATACCCGAAAGAATACTGGGCGAAAAAAAAAGGGGGGGCTTCGGAGTGATCAGATTCTTCGCCTGCGGCTGAAAATTACATCCCGCCTCCGTATTGTTATCCTGAGCGCAGCGAAGGATCTTCATCAGTTTCGTTTCTTCGCTTGCGGCTCAACATGACATGCATTTCTCAAAGGCAGGTTAGCGTTTGTTCATTTATCAGAATTCTTCCAGAACAGACCCTCTGCATTTGTTAGGCCGCGCAAACACCAGCCCAGAAACCCCGCTATAATTGGGACATGCCCGAAATCCCAATTCCCAACGACTCCTTCCCCGGCAAGAAGCGCACTGCCTACCTTACCGCAACCGTCTTCCTGGCCGGCGCGGTGACCATGGCGGTGGAGTTCGGCGCGTCGCGCTTGCTGGGCAACGTGTTCGGCACCAGCAATATCGTCTGGGCGGTGGTCATAGGTCTGGTATTGGTTTACCTCACGCTCGGCAACTGGCTGGGCGGTCGGCTCGCGGATAAGAAGCCCTCGGAACGCGTCTACTACAGCGTGCTTGCCTGGGCGGCTCTTGGGGCGGGGCTGGTTCCGCTGCTCTCCCGCCCGGTCCTGCAAGCCGCAGCGGATGCTTTTGACACGCTCAACCTGGGCGTGCTGGCCGGCACCTTCACAGCCGTGATTCTGCTTTTCTCCATCCCGGTTATCTTACTGGGGATGGTGACGCCCTTCGCGCTCAAGCTGATGATCCAAAGCACGGATAATACCGGCAGAATCTCCGGCAAGCTCTCCGCGCTTTCCACATTAGGCTCCTTCTTAGGCACTTTTCTGACGGTCCTGGTGCTCATCCCCTGGGTTGGCACTTACCGCAGCTTCCTCCTCGTGAGCAGCATCCTGCTCCTGGCCGCCATCCTGGGTCTGTGGTCCCTCCGCGCGCGCCGTCAGGGCTTGCTTTTCCTGCTGCTGGGCATGTTGCTTTTGGCGCTCTCCTTTCTTGGCTTGCGCGGGAGCGACAAGCGCACTCCGGGGCTGGTTTACGAAACGGAATCTGCTTACAATTACATTCAGGTGCTGGAAGAGGGCGGTTTTCGCTTTTTGCGCCTGAACGAAGGCCAGGGCGTACATTCTATTTATCACCCGACCGAGTATTTCTTCTCGGGACCCTGGGATCAGGTGCTCGTAGCTCCGTACTTTAACCCTTTGGCCGTCCCCACGGACGTGCAGCGCATCGCGCTGTTGGGCTTGGCAGCCGGCACAAGCGCGCGCCAGGCGAGCCTCATCTACCCCCTGGCACAGGTAGATGGCTTTGAGATTGACCCGAAAATCGTTGAGGTTGGGCGTGTATGGTTCGGGATGGACCTGCCCAGGCTGACCGTCTACACCGAGGACGCGCGTTGGGGATTGGCGCGCTCGGACGGCGATTACGACATTATTAGCGTCGATGCCTATCGCCCGCCATATATCCCCGCTCATCTGGTCACGAGCGAGTTTTTCGCGCTTGTTTATGAGAAACTCTCACCCAACGGCGTGATGGTCATCAACATCGGTAGAAGCGCACAAGACCGCTCGCTGGTGGATACACTCAGCGCGACAGTAGGGCAGGCTTTCCCGGCGGTTTTCATCACCGATCTGCCGAACTCATACAACACCATCCTGTTCGCCGCCAAAAATCCACAGGCATCCTGGCAAGCTTTCGAACGGAATCTTAAACTTCTTGGCGCACCAGGGGAAAGTTCACCGATCATACAAATCATGGCTATCACCCTGGGCGGCAGAGCAGAGACACGCTTCGCGGACAGGGTCTTTACGGATGACAAAGCTCCGATTGAGTTCATGACCAATCGGCTGGTAATCAACTTCCTGCTGGAAGGGGATAAGGAGTGAGTATGAAATCGACATTGGATAAGATCTTAGGGATTCTTTTGGCGGTTATTTTGCCGTTTATCCTGCTCTTGGGGGCAGTCCGGCTGATAATGACCCCGCAATTCCCGGCGCTGGAGTACCAACGCCCCGGCTTCCCGGAGGACTCCTTCGGCTTCACAGACACAGAGCGGAAGCAGTGGTCTGCGTACGCGGTGAATTACCTGGTGAACGACGAGGGCATTGACTACCTGGCGGACTTGCGCTTCCCGGATGGTAAAACGCTTTACCGGGCAGAAGAGCTCAGCCATATGGAGGACGTTAAGGCAGTGGTAAAAACCGCGCTGACCGTCTGGTACGGCTTGCTGGGGGCGGCTTTTGCGCTGTGCGTTTGGTTCGCGGTGATGGGAGGCTGGCGCAAGCTGGGCAAGTCCATCCGGACCGGCGCGTGGTTGTCCATCGCTTTGATTGCCTTCATTGTGGGTATGACCGCAGTCAGCTTTAACACGCTGTTCGACCGCTTTCACCGTCTTTTTTTTACGGAGGGGACCTGGCTTTTTTATCAGAACGACACGCTTATCCGCCTGTTCCCGCTGGATTTCTGGCGCGACGCCTTCCTGCTGGTAGGGCTGGTAGTGCTTCTGGCGGCTGGGCTTCTGTTGTGGGTCACCCACGGCGCAAAAGGAAAAGCAGACTGAGCTCCTTTGGAAATGAAACAAAAAAAGGCTGCCCGAAAGAGCAGCCTTTTATTCATGCTGTTAAGGACTAGACAACCGGAGGATTCTCGGCGTCCAGGCTTGGGTCAAAGATGTGGTAGTTGTCCATGTTGAAGACTACCTGCATCTCATCACCAAAGTGGGCGTTTGTGCGCGGGTCTACGCGGGCGATAAAGTTGTGTTCGCCATTGACGAGGTACAGGAAGATTTCGTTACCCATAAGCTCGGTAACATCCACTTTTACATCCACAGCTTCGGCGATGATTCCGGGCGGCGCGTACAGCGGGTTGTGGATATCTTCAGGGCGGATGCCGAAGATGATTTCTTTATCCAGGACGCTGGTATAGCGTTCCTTATCCTGATCCGGTAGTTTGATGCTGAAGGAACCCAGATCGGCAACGAAGTGGCCGTCGGACTGCAGCAGCTTGCCTTTGAAGAAGTTCATCGCGGGAGAGCCAATGAAGCCAGCCACGAACAGGTTGGCAGGGTGATCGTACAGATTCTGGGGAGTATCCAACTGCTGCAGCCTGGCTTTGCTCATGACGGCGATACGCGATGCCATTGTCATGGCTTCTGTTTGGTCGTGCGTCACGTAAATGAAGGTGGTCTGCAGATTTTTGTGCAGCTTGCTGATTTCAGCACGGGTCTGAACGCGCAGTTTGGCATCGAGGTTGGACAGCGGTTCATCGAAGAGGAATACTTTTGGTTCACGCACAATGGCGCGACCTACTGCCACGCGTTGGCGCTGACCGCCGGAGAGTTCCTTCGGTTTGCGCTTGAGGAAGCCTTCAATTCCGAGGATTTTGGCGGATTCTTTCACGCGCCGGTCGATTTCGTCCTTGGGCATCTTGCGCAGTTTCAGGCCGAATGCCATGTTGTCGTACACGGACATGTGCGGATAAAGCGCATAGCTCTGGAAAACCATGGCAATATCACGGTCTTTTGGGGCGACGTCATTGACGACCTGGTCGCCAATTCTCACTTCACCCTGAGTAATTTCTTCCAAACCGGCCAGACAGCGCAGAGCAGTCGTCTTGCCGCAGCCGGATGGACCAACGAGAACGAGGAATTCCTTATCCTCGATTGCAAGATGTAGATCTTGCACAGCTACAACATCGCCATACTTTTTCCAGACATGATCGTACGTAACACTTGCCATAATTTTCCTCCAATCTGAACGGATATAGTGGCTTTATTATACCCCTGAATTGTCAAGGAACTTAACCAAAAAAGCCTCATTCCATGGAATAAGGCTTTTTATTGGGAATAATACAGAGTTATCCGATTTTTTCAAACTGGTCTTTGGTGACGCCGCAGTCAGGGCATACCCAATCATCCGGCAGGTCTTCGAAGGCGGTTCCGGGGGCGATGCCATTTTCCGGATCACCAATTTCGGGGTCATAGATATACCCACAAGCGATGCATTCGTATTTATCCATTTTTCTCCTTCTTTATTGTTTCCATTGGACTTGGTCCAAGAAGATTGTTATCAGCAGTTCCCTGACTGCCCCGTGATTGAATTATACATTAAGTTTCTTCTTTGAAGATGCAGGCAGCCTCATTATTCCCCGATGTTTTCAAGGCTCAGGGCAGCAGACCCCAATCGTCGTCCATCAGGTCTTTTTCCATCATTTCTGGCGTCCAGGTTTCCTGCCCATACTCCAATTCTGTCCTTAACCCCAGGATTTGCTCCACTTTCGCGCGGGTCGATTCGAGCATGTGCGGTCCGTACGGACAGAACGGAGTGGTAAGGATCATCACCACATGCGCACTTTCGTTTTCAATGCTGATATTGCGCACGAGACCAAGCTCAAGAATTGAATAACCTAATTCGGGGTCAGTGATCCCGGCAAGGTTCTCAATCAGGTCGTTATGAAATTGCGGGTGGGTCTTGTCTATGTCCCACAAGGGGGCGGGATTTGTGTTCTCTTCCATTTTTTCTATAGATCCAATATGTAAACGCAGCGAGCGTCGCCATTCGCGATGCATTCAGCGTGGGTGATTTCGCGTTGCAGTACGCACGCGAGCATAGTTTCGTCAATCCTGCAGATTTCAGGATGGGATTTACCAAGGTTATGATAGGGACAATTGTCCGAGTAGAGGAACAGCTTGGCGCCGTCTTTCTTCCAGGTGAGGCGATAGCCATCGCTCGAAAGCTGATCCGCAAGCAGCTCCAGCTTTTCTTCCAGAGGTAAGCTTTCACCGATACTTAATGCGTTCGCCGCCTGACTTTTACCGATATTTCCGAATAACTCGCTGAGCTGCTCAGGTGTAAGCATATTCTTAAGCTCTGCCAGCATGCATCGGGTGAATTCCTGGTAATTGCTTGGAAATTTCTCCAGCCCCTGATCCGTAAGTCGGTAGACAAAGCGCGGACGCCCGACACCGTGACGTTCTTCTTCCGCGTAGATTAAACCTTCTTCCTGAAGATTGATTAAATGGTGGCGCACCGAGATGCCATTAATCCCGACAGCTTCCGCGAGGTCGTTAATCGTGGCTTTTCTTTTGGTTTGCAGAATCCCAAGTATCTTCTCGCGCGTGCTTCTCATATCTGCTTTCCAATCCTTTATTCTTTGCACCGGAAAGCCCGGTGTTATATTAAATACTTAATATTCTTTATAGTAATTTGAAAGAATTTTACTATACTTTTGTACAGTCATGCTATAATTTTGTGAAATGAGTTTATAAAAAAGGAGATGAAACATGGCAAAGCTGTTGGATATCGAAGGAATCGGACCTGTATACGCCGAAAAACTGCAAAAAGCCGGTGTCAAAAGTGTGGAATCCCTGCTCAAGCTCGGCGCAACCCCTAAAGAGCGCGAAACTCTCGCTGAAAAAGCCGGCATTGACAAGTCGCTGATCCTGGAATGGGTCAATCGCGCAGATTTATTCCGTATCAAGGGCGTCGCGGAGGAATATTCCGACCTATTGGAGGCGGCGGGCGTGGATACCGTTGTTGAGCTTGCCAAGCGCAACGCGGAAAACCTGCTGGCAAAGTTTCTGGAAGTGAACGCTGCAAAGAAGCTCGTTCGTTGGGTGCCTACACTGTCCCAGGTTGAAAAATGGATTGAACAAGCAAAAGAACTCCCCCGCGCGATCCACTACTAGACCATAACGTCTTCACAAGCTTGATGAGAGCGTGCCAGCGACTACACACAAGAACCGCCCGTATCGGGCGGTTCTTGTGTTGAAAGGCTGCTCTTATCTTTTCTTCTTCTTTATCATATTCAGGATGGTATTAATCACCAATGCGCCGGACTGCTTTTGGTCATCGCGTTTACCCAGCGGGCTGGCTGAACCGAGGGCTTGCATGATGGCTTCTGTGGTAGAACCGCCTTGCTGTTTCGCGGAGTAGTAAGCCAGACCTGCGGACAGCATGTCGGTAATATCCAAGCCGTCGTCCGTATTGGATTGACCGCCGAGCAGCGAGCCGAGCAAATCCCCGCCCGCAGGCTGAGACTGCTGCTGTGTGCCGCCAGCGAGACCGCCGAGCAGCGAGCCGAGCAAATCCCCGCCCGAAGGCTGGGCCGGCTGCTGTGTGCCGCCAGCGAGACCGCCGAGCAGCGAGCCAAGCAAATCCCCACCCGCAGGCTGGGACGGCTGCTGTTGGGAGCCGGTCACTCCGCCGAGCAGCGAGCCGAGCAGGCTTCTCTCCGCTGCTCCGCTGGCTGCCTGGGCAGGTTCCTGTGTCCCCATCATGGAATTGATCAGTAAGCCGACTGTGTTTTCGTTCAGCTGTTTGCCCTGGAATTTCTGGGCGGCATTTGCGAGCCCCTGCGCGTAAATCTTCGCTGAACTGCTGGTCGAGTCTTGCAGCGCCTCGCTGGCATAGGCAAGCTGTTCGGAAACCGGAAGGTCTTTCTTCTTGGCAACTGCTTTTGAAACCGTTTTGAAGGTTTCCGCCATGTTCGAACCGTGGTTGTGATTGTAGGTATCCGCCTCGTTGAGGACAGCCTCATTTTCACTGAGCGACTTGCTGACTGCTTTGAAAATTGAGAGAAGTGTTAGCGCCTGTGCCATCTTCAGTCTATCCTACTTGAGTTCTTCTGGGAGAACGGGGATGCGCAGTTCCTGGCCGGGGATGATGATGTTGATGTTCTCGCCAATGACATCCTTATTGAATTCATAGATCAGTTTGTAATAAGGAGGGGTAGCATGCCCGTAGTGCTGCAGCGCGATGTGGCTGAGGGTTTCGCCTGATTTGACCGTGTGGGTGGCGAGGATGGCGTTCTTCTTGGCTTCTTCCTCAGCGGCTTTGCGAGCTTCAAATTCGGCTTTACGAGCTTCAGCTTCCCGAGCGTAGCGTTCCTGCGCTTCGAGCAGGTCCTGCTTCTTGGCTTCGGCTTCTGCGGCAGCTTTGGCTTCGGCTTCTGCCTTCAGGTTGGTAGTTTCAGCTTCCGCTTTGGCTTCGGCTTCCACGGCAGCTTTGGCGGCTGCTTCTTTTTCGTCGCGGTTGCTCAGAGCATCGCCAATCTTCTTGAATAAACTCTTCTTTTCTTCTGCCATGATAATCTCCTCTATGGCGTTAGTTCCACGGACCAGAACGATTTTGGCCGCAGTCAAAAAATATGGACGGAAACCCCACTATTAGAAGGTATTATACTCCCTTCCCAAAGCTTTTGGACCAGGAAATAATGTTAATATACTTGATGTATTATATAAAATTTGACTTTAATCCACCAGAATGCTATAATCGCGCGGAATATGCAAGCTGTTTATTGTTGGAAGGAAAAATGACTGGGCTCGAAATAAGAAACCTCTATGTGTCTGTAAACGACAAAGAAATTATCCGGGATTTTAACCTAACCATGCGGCAAGGCGAGATACACGCCTTAATGGGACCAAACGGCACTGGAAAATCCACGCTGGCTTATGCCATTATGGGGCATCCCCGCTACCATATCACGGGCGGAGATGTGCTAATCGACGGTGAAAGCATCCTTGGGCTTAGCTCTGACGAGCGCGCCCATAAAGGGATTTTTTTGGCTTTTCAATATCCGGTTTCCATTCCGGGAGTGTCGCTCGCGAATTTCCTGCGTGTAGCAATGAATGCCCGCAATAAAGCATTGAATCCGGAGGAAAAAGGAATTTCGGTTGTCAAATTCCGCCAAACGCTCAAGTCCAAGATGGATTTGTTAAAGATGGATTACCAATTTGCCAGCCGCTACCTGAACGAAGGCTTTTCCGGCGGCGAGAAAAAACGCGCGGAAATCCTTCAGATGGCGATGCTGGAACCCCGTTTTGCCATCCTTGATGAGACTGACTCTGGTCTGGATATCGACGCTCTGCGGATTGTTTCCGAAGGCGTGAATACTCTGGCGCAGGGGCATATCGGGGTGCTGGTAATCACGCATTATCAGCGCATGCTGAATTACATCAGTCCGGATTTCGTCCATATTATGTATGGCGGACGCATCGTTGAATCTGGTGAGGCCGAGCTGGCGCTGCGCCTTGAAGAACAAGGCTATGATTGGATCCGGGAAAAATACGGTGTTCTGCCTGACGGCGTTCATGATTGAGTGCGGAAAGCAAAATGGCAGATAATCATCAGGACTTTTTGCAGTCGCTTGGCAATGCCGATAAATACGGCTTTAGCTACCCCGATGACTCGGTCTATACGAGCCGGAAGGGGTTGGATGAAGACGTCGTCCGACAAATTTCCGCGTACAAAGAAGAGCCGGAATGGTTGCTGGAATTCAGGTTGAATGCTTTCCGGCACTTTCGTAAACGTCCTATCCCCACCTGGGGCGCGGATTTAAGCGGTCTCAATCTGGATGAAATTATCTATTACGCCCGTCCGAAGCAGATTGACCAAAAATCCTGGGAAGATGTTCCTGAGAATATCAAGAACACCTTCGACCGGCTTGGTCTTCCGGAAGCGGAACAAAAATACCTGGCGGGCGTTGGGGCACAGTACGACTCGGAGATGGTCTACCACAACATCCAGGAAAACCTGGAAAAACAGGGCGTTATCTTCCTGAGCATTGAAAACGGACTTAAACAGTATCCAGACCTGTTCCGCGAGCATTTTGCCAGCGTGGTGCCTTTCGCGGATAACACCTTTGCCGCGCTCAACAGCGCGGTTTGGTCTGGCGGCTCCTTCGTCTACGTTCCCAAAGGCGTGCATGTGGACCTGCCCTTACAGGCGTATTTCCGTCTGAACATGGCCAATATTGGTCAGTTTGAGCGCTCTCTCATTATCGCGGATGAAGGCGCGCAAGTCCATTACGTGGAAGGCTGCACCGCCCCTCAATATTCCAAAAACTCATTTCACAGCGGTGTGATCGAGATCATCGTAAAAAAAGGTGCGCGGGTGCGCTATACGACCATTCAGAACTGGTCAACCAACGTATACAATTTAGTGACCCAGCGGGCGATGGTCCATGAAGATGCCACTATGGAGTGGGTTGATAGCAACCTGGGATCGAAAGCCACTATGAAGTACCCGGCCTGTTATCTGGTTGGACCGCGTGCGCATGGGGAAATCCTCTCCATGGCATTCGCCGGGAAGAACCAAAACCAGGATACGGGTGGCAAAATGCTGCACCTGGCCGAGCACACCACCAGTAAGATCACTTCCAAGTCCATCAGTAAAGATGGAGGGCGTTCTTCTTTCCGTGGTCTGGTGTATGTGGATAAAAAAGCTGAATATGCCAAAGCCAATGTCGTTTGCGATGCGCTTATTCTGGATGCGAATTCTCGCTCTGATACATACCCGCACATTGAGAACCGCACTGAAAATGTATCCATTGGTCATGAAGCTTCTGTTTCCAAAGTTGGGGAAGAACAGCTTTTCTATCTGACCAGCCGTGGATTAAGTGAAGAAGAAGCAACCACGATGGTCATTTCCGGTTTCATCGAACCACTGGTTAAGGAACTTCCAATGGAATATGCAGTGGAAATGAACCGGCTTATCCAACTGCAGATGGAAGGATCGGTAGGTTGAAATGAGCAATGCCATCGTTGAACCCGAAAAAACAATCGTGGAAATGGCTGAATTCCCCTTCGTGGATGCTTATCGAACTGAAATCGACAGCTGCTCCTATTTAAATGATCTGCGCAGTCGTTCTCTGGATTATTATCGTTCACAACCTTTTCCTGATAAAACAGCACCAGCCTGGCGCAAGGTATCCTTGCAGGGATTTCAACCGCAGGATTACCATTTGCCGGGAGAAAGCACATTGCCGCCTGAGCAGCCTGCACTGGATTTGCCTGCAAAATATTTAAAAGACATGCATTGTATTCAACGGACACGAACACAGGAAGGCAGCCGGTTATTTGTTCCTCAGATTTCTGAAAAAGGGATTTCCTGTGTATTGGTCTCTGACTCCTCACCGGTTCTTCCTAAAAAGGTTATCGAAAAGATCGGGCAAATCATCCCACCTTCCAGCGATAAATTTACTGCATTTGGATATGCTTTTGCTCGAGAAACTGCCGTGATCTATGTAAGTGAAAACACACATGTGGATGCTCCCATCTTCTATCAGGAAACCTTTCAAGGAGAGAGACTGGCTGTCCCATCTACAACCATGATCTACCTTGCCTGCAATTCTTCGGCAACCATCCTCCGGCAGCAAAATAATCCTGCCCAATCCAAAGCCTTCAGCGCAGGTGTAACGGAAATATTTTTAGAAGAAGGAGCCAAGCTCGATCTCATTGATCTGCAAACCACATCCTCCCGAACCTGGGATATTCAAAACCAAAAAGCAGTATTGGAGAAAGATGCTGGTATAAATTGGTTCACTCTGCTGTTGAGTGCGGAGTTTTCCAAAGCGCAGCTGGAAGTTGACCTCGTGGGGCAGGGCAGTCAGGCATTGATAACCGGATTGTTCCTACCGGCGGGAACACAGCGTTTTTATATGGATACGGTTCAAAATCACCTG
>JBCFBH010000111.1:0-1881 GCA_038562595.1 Anaerolineaceae bacterium | reverse complement strand
AGAATACCAATATATTCTGCTATCTGCCGGTCGTAATGCCTCAAAATAAAATGTTACTTTAGAGGTAACGATGGCTCAAATGAAAATGTTACCGAACGATTTTCCATAATCGGGCCAATTTCCGATCAATCTGTCTGCGCAGCTCAGCGGGGTTAAGGTGGATATATTGGTTGGTCAAGCGAGCCTTGGCAGGTAATGCCACCTGCCCCGAAGCGAGAACGCGACGATAAGGCGACTTGGCTTGATCATACTGTTTGATGGTTTTCCCGTCAACCTGAACCTTACCAATCAGCTTCAGCACAGGCTGGAAGAAATTGACATAGAGGCGCAAGTCGGCGTAGATGGAGGCCAACAGATCACATTCCTCTTGGGTTTCCCAACGGTCATAACCCACCAAATGGCGAACGACGGACCAATTCTTTTGTTCCACATGGGCCTGGTCGTTCTTATGATACGGCCGGGAGCGGGTAAAAGTGATCTGTTCTGCCAGGCAGTAACGAAAGAGCGTATTGTTGATAAACTCGCTGCCATTGTCTGAGTCAATCCCCAGCAAAGGGAAGGGCAACCGCTGACGCAACTCACGAATAGCCTGGGAAACCGCCGCCTGGGTTTTATTGGGCAGGGCAAAACACTCGGTCCAGCCGGTGGAAATATCCGTTGCGGTCAAGGTGTTCACATAGACGCCATCTGTACTTTCACCGCAATGCGCCACCAAATCCATCTCGACAAATCCAGGCCGGGCATCATCCCACTCGCCCCATTTTCGCACGATGATGGCACTCTTGAGCAGCGTCCCAGGCTTGGTCGTCGAAAAACCTCGCCGTTTCTCAAAACGTGCGCCTCGAAGGCAGCGGTCGATGGTCGCCCGGCTCATGCTAAGCAACAAGGCCTTGGTTTCCGCCGTCAGTTTGATTTCCTGATGCCGTTCCAGCACCTCTACGATCTCGGCCAGAAAGGGCTTCAACCGTTTAGAGCAAATCCGTCCACAGATTTCCCAGATCTGCTCAAGCACCTGGACCACTTCGCCCTGATAGACTTTTCTGCGCCCTGTTCTTTTGTGCCCTTTTGGCCTGGGCCCGTGTTTGAGCAGCCGGATGGCATACTTGCGATGGTATCCGGTTGCGGCTACAAATTCGTTCAGGATTTGGGCTTTCTGGGCTCGATTGGCTTTGAGGTAACGCGGCCAAATCGCTTCTAATAACTCGTGTTTACTCCGTTGACTCATCATAGGCTCCCTCTGCGGTATTTGTGATCCGCTCTAGGGTAACATTACTTTTGAGCCACCGTTATTCCCGTAAGTAAGATTCTTTTTGAGGCAATTCGCAGGCCTGGAAAAGCTGCCTGGAACGATTAAACTAACAGGATCAGGCTTTACCTGCCTGATCCCGATACTGGCTTCTATTGTCTTGAGCCTGGTGCTGACGTTTGTATTAAATGTAATCGTCCGGTTAATCAACCGTTAGGATGCCTGCCCGTCCACCAGCTCGAAATCCCAGGTGATCTCCGCCACTCCCCTTACTGTGGCTGCAACCGAACAGTACTTCTCCTCAGAAAGCTTTATCGCTATCTTGGCGGAATCTTCGGTGACACCAGCCCCTGCCATGCGGTAATGGAGGTGGATCTTGCGGAAAGCCCAGGGCGGGTCATTGTCCTGCTCTGCGCTCACCCCGACCTCAAGCATTGTAAGGGGGGTGCGGCGCTTGGCCATGATATCGACCACATCCACCGATGTGCAAGAAGCCAGGGCTACCAGCAGCATCTCTGAAGGCTTCATGCCCACGCCTTCGTCGGGGGTGGAAAGGACCACTGAATGTTTGGTTGAATCAATGCCAATAAATCGTTTTCCGCCAACCCAGCGGACAGCAGCTGAACTCATCTTTT
>JBCFBH010000056.1:8089-11377 GCA_038562595.1 Anaerolineaceae bacterium | reverse complement strand
CCGCCTGATGGGTAAACCGATACTGGTGCTGCAGGGGCGCGCGCATTACTACGAAGGTTACAGCATGCCGCGCATCGGGCTGCCTGTGCGCGTGATGCAGCGTCTGGGCGTGCAGACCGTTGTGCTGACCAACGCGGCTGGCGGCATTAATCCGGATTTCTTCGCCGGAGACCTCATGCTGATCACGGACCATCTCTCGCTCCTGCCGATGACCGGACCAAATCCTCTGCGCGGACCCAACCTGGACGAGTTCGGTCCCCGCTTTCCGGATATGAGCCAGGTTTACGATAAAGATTTGCTCGCGCTCGCGCAGCAGGTCTCGGATGAACAAGACCTGAACGTCCGCCGCGGCGTGTATGCCGGGCTGTCGGGTCCTTCGTTTGAAACTCCGGCGGACTGCCGTTTCCTGCGCCTGGCTGGCGCGGACGCGGTCGGAATGTCCACTGTGCCTGAGGCTATTGTCGCGCGGCACGGCGGTTTGCGCGTGCTGGGAATTTCCGGGATTTCGAACAAAATTGATATTAACGGGAACAACGTCGCTTCCCACGAAGAAGTGCTGGAAGCCGGGAAAGTGATCGTGCCAAAGCTCAGCGCGCTGATTAAGGGCGTGCTTGCCAGGTGGTAGCGTTGGGTTTCTCAGACAAAGCCGCGCGCCATTCTGGCTGTCAATAACGTAAATGGATGACATCGTAAAATTTCTCGCGGACCTTGAGGTCCCGATTTATCTGATTCTCGGCATCGTCGCGGTGATTTATCTGCGCAGGCTCACGCTTGCGCTGGATGAACGCAAGAGCTCTGTTTTCGGATTGGAGCGCGAAGCGGCGCAAACGAAAGTCGTTTCCGCGTCGACCGTGATGATTCTGGTGGCGCTGCTTGCTGTGGGAGAGTTTGTCGTGGCGACTTTTTTGGCGGGCGAGCTGGCTCAGCAGCCCCTCTATGCCACGCCGACTATCGCGGTGCTGACGACCCCAACGACGCTGCCACCTGCCGTGATTCCTACCGACGCTACGCCCACACCGACACCCTACCCACAGGCGCAAATCGAAGGAATCGAAAGCGACTGTGTGGCGGAGGTGCTGGAAATCTCTGAACCCAAACACGGGGATGAAGTCAGCGGAGTGGTGGAATTGATCGGGTCGGTGAATACTCCGAATTTCGGTTCCTACGAGTACGAGTATTCCGTGATGGGACCGCCAAACTGGCAGACGATCGCCGCCGGCAGCGGTATGCGCGTCCAGTCCAGTCTGGGATTCTGGTACACGACGAACCTCGAACCAGGAGAATATCTCCTCCGACTGGTCGCGTTGGATAATCAGGGTGAAAGAACAGCGGCTTGCGTTATTCTCGTCAGGGTGAACGCGCCGCAGGAATAGAGGAAGATAGCAGTATGGCAGAATTGGAAATAAGGCCAGCGCGGCAGGCAGACCTGGACCGTATGGTTGGCATAAACCATCATTCCAGCAGCGAATATGCCTATAAACTGGAACTGACCAACGAGAAGGGCAGTTATACACACAACTTCCAGCGAGTCTTCCTGCCCCGCGCGGTCAACATTAAATACCCAAAGGATGAAGCAGCCCTCATCAATTCCTGGGGTGAAGCCAGCGCGATTTTTGTCGGGTTGGTGCTGGGTGAGGTCGTCGCGTATGTGGCGCTCGAGCTGGGGCGCATCAAGGATACCGCGCGCGTCACCGACCTGGTTGTCGCGCCTGTGATGCGCCGCAAGGGTGTGGGCAGCGGCATCCTGTTAGCCTGCGAGGGCTGGGCGCACGACCAGAAAGCCCGCCGAATTTTGATGGAAGTCCAGATGCGCAATGACCCCGCCATCCAGATGATCCAAAAGCTTGGCTATCAGATGTGCGGCTATCTGGACCAATACTTCCCGAACCACGACACGGCTTTGTTCTTCGACAAGCCTATCAGCTGATGATTTTTTCACTTTTCGCAACCGTTCCTATGCTTACACTTACCAGTGTCCTGAAGATAATCGCACAAATCCTGAATGCCGGTGTGGCGATCACTGCCATCGCGCTGGCGATGTATGCGCTCAGCTTCAACTTCCGCGATATTATTGCCAGAACATTCATGATTATTTTGGCGCTGGTGGCGATTGTTTTCTTCAGCGATACTATTGCCAACATCTCCAACAGCCCCGCGTTTATCCAGACCTGGCTGCAGCTGCGTTGGGCAGCCATGGCTTTCCTGCCCGCGGCGTACTTCTACTTTTCAGATGCTTTGCTGACCATCACAGGCCGACCTAGCAGGGGCAGGCGCACTTTGCTGGTGCGCATCTTTATGCTGATTTCGCTGGTATGGGCTGTCCTGATCCCGCTGCACATTACCGTAGGGGAGTTAGCAGCCCAAGCCAATCCAGTGGCATATCTACAGACCGGACCAGTTTCTGCGGCGTTTGGCGTGTACTATCTGGGGGTGCTGGCGCTCTCGTTCTATAATCTGGCAAGAGCGGTGATGCGCAGCAACACCACCACCACCCGCCGGCGCCTTTTTTACCTGTTTATCGGCGCCAGCGCTCCCGCGGTCACCTGTGTGCTTTACCTCTTCCATGGCAGCGCGCTTTTTGCGCGCAACCCCGATTTTTTCTGGCTGCTAACCATCCTCGGGGCGACACTCACTGGCATTTCGTTGGTAGTGATTGCTTATGTCGTTTCCTTTTTTGGGCTGAACTGGACAGACCGCGCTATCAAGAGCCGTTTGTTCCGCTGGTTGATGCGCGGACCTTTCGTGGCGATGGTAGTACTGGGCGCGACCACCGTCGTGCGTCGATACGGCCTGACGCTGGGCGACCCATACATTGCTTACGTGCCTGTTGTGATGGTTGGAACCATTTTGGTGCTGGAATACTTCATCACGCTGCTTGCGCCTGGCCTTGAAAAAACGCTTTTCTTTGGAGCAGACCGCGAGGACCTGAGTCTGATCCGCACGCTTGAAGAACGCATGCTGACCGAGAAAGACCTGGACCAGTTCCTGGAAATCATCGCCGCATCCATCTGCGACCAACTGCAGGTGCGCGGGGCATTCATTGCGGTGGTCGAAAACGGCTCGGTGAACTACATCATTACCGCCGGCGACCGTCACGTCATGGATAAACTTCCCGAAAGCAGCGAAATCATCCGCGCGGTGCAAGCTGACATGCAAAACTCACGGGAAATGATCAGCCTGGGGCAATTCAAGCTTATCCCCCTGGCTTACCAGCAGGACATCGAGCAAATCCGCTTGTTTGGAGTATGCGGTTTTCCGGATGGAGCTGCGGAGGCGTTTTTACCCGAA
>JBCFBH010000056.1:0-8079 GCA_038562595.1 Anaerolineaceae bacterium | reverse complement strand
ACCGCGCTCTGCAGCTGCAGGTGTTGAATTCGCTTTCTGTGCTGCAGCCTGAAGTGGATTATATCCAGGAACTCATCGCCAGCTCGAGTTACCACCAGAAGAGCATTTACCGCAACGGAAGCGCGCAGGTTCCCGGAGAATTCACAGACTGGGTCAAGGACGCGCTAACGCATTATTGGGGCGGTCCAAAATTGACGAACAACCCGCTTTTGAATCTGCGCCTGGTTGAGAATGCCAGCGAGAACTACGATGGAAGCAAAACCAACGCGCTGCGGGCGGTCTTGAAGCAGGCTATTGAGCACAGCAAGCCCGATGGCGAACGCAAATTCACCAGCGACTGGATTTTGTACAACATTCTTGACCTGAAATTTATCCAGGGGGAAAAAGTGCGGGAAGTGGCGCGCAAATTGGCAATGTCCGAAGCAGACCTCTACCGCAAGCAGCGTGTCGCGTTGGAAAATGTTGCCCGGATTATTTTGCGCCAGGAAGCTGAAACAACTGCCGGGGAAAAACGACCGGAAGCTGAGGCAGAAGCCCCAGCAGGAGAGTCCGGGGACATCCTCTGAGGCATAGATATTGCAACCTATTCATCCTGGAAAACAGATATTCTTGTCTGGAGTTAACGCGTGAGCGCGACAAAAACAAAGGCATCAGACACAAACAATGGCCGCAGTCCTGCGCGCAGCGGACGCAAACCAAGCACGCCGGAGACCTCAGGAATAGCTCCAAAACCGGAGAAAAAATCCTGGTTTGACCCTTCCAGTATCGGCTGGGATTTGGTCAGCGTCGTGCTCTTCGCGCTCGGCTTCGTGCTCTTACTTGCCGTGTTGGGCCTTACCCACGGTGTAATCCTTGACCTGATTCTGGGGACTGCCCGACGCTGGTTTGGTTTGGGCAGATACCTGCTGCCACTGGCTTTGATGGCGGGGGCCTGGCTGCTGCTCTCATGGCGCAAAGGAGAGCCTGGCTCCATTTCTGCCGGACGGGTTATCCTGGTCGAGCTGGGTTTTCTTTTTCTGTTAGGTTCGCTTTCGGCGTTTTCGAAAGAGAGCGTGCTGGAAATTGAAGCAGGAACCAGCCTGGGCGGAAGCACAGGTTGGGGACTGGCGCACCCCTTGGTGGGCTTGGTCGGCTCCTTTGGGGCAGGTATCCTGCTGGGGCTGCTGAGCCTGCTATTTTTGCTTTACGGCTTCAATTTATTCGAACGGATGGAAGTCTGGGCGCGCTCCAGGGCAGGCGCGGCGCCATTCGACTCCGAAACTCTCGCGCTGGCGCTGGAAGACTCCGTTCCCACCCACGCACTGGAACCGACGCCTGTGCGGCAGCAAGGTCAGACAGCTCCGAAGGGGATAAAAACACAGCAAACACTGCCGCTGACCTATCAGAATGCGGGTAAAGCAAGCGTTCCGGAAAAAACGCCGGATTTGCCGGTCAGCCGACCGAACATACTGCCGCCCCTTTCCCTCCTGGAAGTTGAGAAGCCCGCCGTGGTCAACGAGATGGCTATTCAGATGAACGCCGCTATCCTGGAGAGAACGCTGGGTGAATTTGGCATTCCCGCCAAAGTGGTCGGGCACCGGGTTGGTCCGTCGATTACGCAATTCGCGGTAGAACCCGGCTATATTGAAAAGAACGGCAGCCCGGAGGAACGGCAAAAAGTGCGCGTCTCCAAGATTTCTGGTCTCTCGCGGGATCTAGCCCTCGCTCTGAAGGCGGAACGGCTGCGGATTGAAGCTCCCGTGCCAGGGAAATCTTATGTCGGCATTGAGGTGCCGAACGCTGTGCATACCATCGTAAAACTGCGTCCGATCCTGGAATCGGAACAGTTTCAACGGGTGAATGCTCCGCTGGCATTTCCCCTGGGGAAAGATGTTTCCGGCATACCGATGGTCGCTGACCTGGCTGTCATGCCGCACTTGCTCATCGCTGGAGCAACTAATTCCGGCAAGTCCATTTGTATTGCCGCGCTCACCGCCTGCCTGGTGATGAATAACAAACCCGAGGACTTGCGCCTGGTGATGATTGACCCGAAACGCGTTGAACTGACCCGTTTCAACGGTTTACCGCATTTGCTGGGGCCAGTGGAGACTGACCTGGAACGTATTCAGAGCCTGCTGCGTTGGGCAGTGGGCGAAATGGAGGCCCGCTACAAGCTGTTGGAGGAAGCGCACTCCCGCAACCTGGATTCTTATAACGCGCGCATGGCCCACAGCGGAAGACCCACTATGCCGCGCGTGGTCATCTTGATTGACGAACTGGCTGACCTGATGCTTGCTGCCCCGTTGGAGACCGACCAGGCTTTGGTCCGTCTGGCGCAAAAAGCGCGCGCGGTTGGTATCCATTTGGTGGTGGCGACGCAGAGACCGAGCGTGGATGTCATCACCGGCAGCATCAAAGCCAATTTCCCTGCCAGGATTGCCTTCACTGTCGCTTCCCTGGTTGACTCAAGGGTCATTCTAGATTCGCCCGGCGCTGAAACGCTGCTGGGGAAAGGCGACATGCTCTACCTGAACTCGCAAACTGGCCAGCTCGAGCGCGCGCAGGGGGTGTATGTGAGCGATGGTGAAATCCGCAGGATTATCGCCTGGTGGCAGCAGCAGATGGGCAACACGGAGGGCAAAGCCCCCCAGGCAAATGCGTTGCCGGCGCAGGAAGAGGAGCCTGCTTCACCCTGGGAACAGCAAGTGAGCGAGGATTCCGAGGATGGCAATGAGGTCCTGGTCAAACAGGCGGTGGAGGTGCTGCGGCGTACCCGTCGGGCGAGCGCGTCCTTTTTGCAGCGCCAACTGCACCTCAGTTATCCCCGGGCTGCCTGGCTGATCGATGAACTCGAAAACCGCGGCATCATTGGGCCTGCCCAAAGCGGCGGCAAAAACAGGCAAATCTTTCTGGACGGCGCTGAGCAAGAGCAGGGTGAAAGCGATGACTGAACTCCCGGCGGAACCGCGCATGACGGAACAAAAACCACCGAAAAAATCATTGGAAAAGCTCCTCAGGAGGACTTTCAGCAGCGTGTTAGATGGTATTGCAGCCTTTCTGCTGAACTTGGGACTGAAGCCTGACCACATCACCCTGGCAGGTTTGTGCGGCAATATTGCCGCGGCAGTGTTGATTGGCAGCGGACGCCTGGTCTGGGGTGGACTTGCCGCCGCGCTGATGGGTCCATTGGACGCGCTGGATGGGGCGATGGCGCGCAAGCTGGGAACCCCAACCCGCTTTGGCGGCTTTTTAGATTCCGTCATTGACCGTTATGATGAACTGCTGCTTCTGGGCGGTGTTCTGGTCTTTTTTACACGGAGCGGGAATACGCCCGGAATATATCTCACTTACGCCGCGGCGGCTGGCTCGGTCTTAGTATCGTATATGCGCGCCCGGGCTGAAGCGCTTGGTTTCGACGGAAAAGTCGGCCTCCTGACCCGCGTCGAACGTTATATCATTTTGATTCTGGGTCTGCTGCTCAATTTAACGATCTATTCTGTTGGTATAATAGCTATTCTGGGAAACGCTACCGCAGTACAGCGCTTCTTATATGTCAAAAAGCAAGCCGGAGATTACGCTCAGCCGGAATAAAAAACACAAAGGACTTCATTATGCCGCAAGGATTTCAAATAGGACCGCTCACAATTCGTTATTACGCCCTGATTATTCTGACTGGCGCGCTCCTGGGAGCATGGCTTGCCTCGGTGGAAGCTAAGCGCCGCGGTAAGGACGGCAACCTGGTATGGGATATATTGCCCTGGCTGCTTGTCGGTGGGATTATCGGCGCGCGGCTCTGGCATGTTTTCACGCCTTCCGCATCCAACGTTGCCATGGGGCTGACCACCAGGTACTACCTCACGCATCCGCTGCAAATTCTGATGATTTGGAACGGGGGTCTGGGAATTCCTGGCGGGATCATCGGTGGAGCGCTGGCGCTGCTAATTTATTGTCGGGCAACCAAACAAGAGTTCCTCGAGTGGGCGGATATCATCGCCCCCGGTCTGCTGATAGGGCAAGCTGTCGGGCGTTGGGGTAATTTCATTAACCAGGAGCTGTACGGCAGCCCCTCCAACCTTCCCTGGGCGATCACGATTGACCCGCTTTATCGACTGCCCGGTTTTGAAGCCATCTCGAAATATCATCCGCTGTTCCTTTACGAATCGTTGTTGAACTTGCTCGCCGCGGGAATTCTGCTTTATGTTGGCCGGAAGTACAAAAACAAGTTCTACCGCGGGGATATTTTCCTGCTCTATCTGGTGCTCTATCCTGTCATTCGCTTTGGTCTGGAATTCTTACGCCTGGATCCATCTCCTGTGGCTGGATTCAATATCAACCAGACCATCATGGGCATTGTAGCGCTTGTCTCATCCGCGCTGCTGATCATCCAGCACACCATCCGCCGTCCTAAAGAGGTCCAGGCGCTGGAAACTGAGGGGATTGATATTTCTGAAATGCAGACGGTTTCCGTTGACGAAGCTCGCGAGGAGGCTGAAGGTTCTGCTGGGGAAGAAGCGGAACCGGAGATCGTTCAGCAGGATGCCCCAATGGAAAGCGTGTTCGAACCGCTGCTCGACACTGCCGAAGAAAACCCGCAGGTTGAAGAGGATGAAACGAGCGCTGAGGACGAGACGCACTTTCCTGAAAACTAAACCATTATTCTGATTAAAAAACCTCCGGGCGACCGGAGGTTTTTATTTTCCAGGTAGGAACAGCAGGAAATAAAGTGCGGTAGAATTCAGCATTATTGGCAGCGCCTGGCCAGCTCTAAGGACGCTTTGCAGGCACATCGGAGGAATATGATGACGATTGATGAACAGGTCGATTACTTGATGCAGGGCGTTGATTACGGCGATCCCGCTGTTGAGCAAGCCATGGCGGTGGAACTGCGCGAAAGGTTGATTGAAGCTGAGCGCGAAGGTCGTCCGCTGCAGGTCTACTGCGGTTACGATCCGACATCCACCGATTTGCACCTGGGACACACCGTCACCATGCGCAAGCTGCGCCAGTTTCAGGAACTGGGGCACGAAGTCACCTTCCTGATTGGTATTTTTACCTCACTCATCGGCGACCCTTCCGATAAGGATAAACTGCGGCCGCAGATGGGGATTGAGAACGTCATGCACAACGCCGAAACCTACGCGGAGCAGGCTTTCCGTGTGCTCGACCCGGAAAAAACCAGGGTGCGCTACAACTCCGAATGGCTTTCCAAGATTAGCATGGAAGATTTCTTCCGCCTGGCCTCCAATTTTACGGTACAGCAATTCCTGACGCGGGATAACTTCCGCAAGCGCTGGGACAATGCCGAGCCGATTTATCTGCACGAATTCTTCTATTCTCTGATGCAAGGCTACGACGCGCACTATTTAAACGCGGATGTGCAGGTGGGTGGCTCGGACCAGTTGTTCAACATCATGACCGCTGCGCGGAAATTGATGAGTTTCTTCGGGCAAAAGCCGAATATCGGTATTATTCTGGGCATCCTGCCCGGCACCGACGGTGAAGTGCGCATGAGCAAGTCGTTGGGCAACCATATCCCGCTGAACACCAGCGCCGAGGATATGTACGGCAAAGTTATGAGTATTCCGGATAAAGTCATGCCTGTTTACGCCCGCCTGGCAACTGATTGGACACCGGAAGCGCTGAACCACTTCCTGACCGGGTTAGAGAGCAACAGCATACATCCCCGCGATGCCAAGATGCAACTGGCACACGGAATCACAGCGGTGTTTTATGGGGAGGAGGCTGCCAGCGGGGCGCAGAACCAGTTCATCGTCATGTTCCAGAAGGGCGATATGCCGGACGAGATGCCCGAATACCAGCTTGAAGGTACGGAAAGTTTGCTGGATGTGATGGTTAAAAATAAGCTGGCGCAGAGCCGAAACCAGGCCCGCCGCCTGGTGGAGCAGCAGGGCGTGAAAATTGACGGGGTAACCGTGGGGGACGTGACGCTAACGATTGACCAGACCTGCATCTTGCAGTGCGGCAAGCGCCACTATGTGCGGATTGTGCGCTGATACTTCAGGGCGTAACCAGATTCAGGAGCTGACTTCCGATTTGTTGGGTGAGGGCCGGTTCGCTGCCCTCAATCGCAACCGCTATGGCCAGCGGGACGCCTACCCACTGCGAGGTGGTACCGCCAACATACCAGGTGAGGATTTCTCCGCTTTCCAGCGCGGCGTGCCCGTTCAGATACCAGATGGGTTGGGATTCTGCCAGGAACTGGCTGCGTATCCGCAGCGCCAGTTCGTTATTGAAAACCTCCACCGCTGAAGTGTTCCCGCCAAAAGCGACCCAGGCGCCATTTTCCGACTGATAGCTGTTGACCAATTTCGGAGTTGGCTGCATGCCACCATTCGTGACAGCTGCGCCCATCAGCGCCATTTGCAGCGGGGTCACATTTGTCCCGGCTGCGGATGCGAGCCAGTCCGCAAAGTCCGCGCCCAAAGCTGGGTCTGGCGCCGCCTGGGCAGACTCAACCGCCACGCTTGGCACGCTAAAAAATCCCAGCGCGCGCATCATATCCGCCAGACTTTCCGGGGTGGTACCGTGCAGCAGGTCCGCTGACGCGCCTTCACATCCGAATTTGAGCACATCCACGCGCGAAGACGCGGCTTGAAGCGCCTGATAACAGGGAGCATCCAGGCGCGGTGATAGCTGTGGGAATTGATAGGCGGTTTGCGCGTCGTTCCAGTAGGCAGCCAGGGCTGGAAGGTTAATCAATGTGCCGATGGGATATGCCGCCTGGGTTGTACGGTTCAGCATGGGCGCGTCCTCGCGGCTCATTAAATCGTTGAAATCATCCGCCAGGGTGTTCGCATTAAAGTACGGGTGGCTGGCAAGCGCATAGATTTCCCCGGTGTTCGCGTTGAGCAGCACCAGCGCGCCTTTTTTCCCCTCCAAAAGACGATCCGCCGCTCGTTGGAGTGAAAGGTTCAGGTTTACTTTAACATCCGAGCCCGCCGGAGGCTGGTTGTACAGCAGTTGGCTCTTCCAGATTTCGGAGAAGGGCTTGCCATATCCGCGCAAAAAAGTATACACCCCCCTTTCCAGGCCGGATTGTCCGTAGAGGCCGTTCGTATAGCCTACAATACTGCTGAGCGGAGGGTAGAGCAGCTCGCGTTCGTACTCCCCGGGTTCGCCGGTGGTCACAGCCAGGGGGTCGCCAGCGGTGGTGATGATGTTGCCACGCGGCGAATAGCGGTCGTAGACTGCCCAGCGCAAATTTTCGGGCCTGGAAACCAGCGTCTCCCGGTTCCAAATGGATATCATCGCGTTCTTACCCATCAGGAGCACAAACAGCAGGATAAATACAGCGGAGAGAAATTGGTACGTGGTTTGAGAGCCTTCGCTCCTTTTCCGTTTGCCTGTCTCGGCGCTCAGTCTGAGCAAAAGCAGGACGCAAACCATGCATGTCAGCAGGTTTGAACCGCCATAAGAAATAAAGGGGAGCGTGATGCCGGTAAGCGGCACCAATCCCATGTTCCCGCCGATGATGAAGAAAGATTGCAGCGCGAAGAACGCAGAAATACCGAATGCCAGGTAGCGACCGAAGGTACTTTTGGTACGCCTGGAAATGACCACGCCGCGCATGACCAGCAAAAGCATGAGCAGCAGAATGGCACTGGTTCCAAGCAGGCCGGTTTCTTCCGCAATCGCGGAAAAGATAAAATCCGAGACGGCCACCGGGATGAACTGCGGATTGCCAAGCCCTGGGCCAGTGCCGATGAGGCCGCCAGAGGCGATAGCAATTTGGGCTTGCACAAGCTGGTATGAAGCGCCAGCCGGCTGGAGCCAGGGGTTCAGCCAGATGTCCACGCGCGTACGCACAATATCAAACAGGAAGTAACCCGCTGTGCCTGCGACCGCGACGAGAAGAGGAAATAACCAAAGGATGCGTCGGCGGCGGGTGGTGAGCGCCAGCATGAACACGAATAAAACCGCAAAGAGGCTGGCGGTCCCCAAATCGCGCTGACCGACGAGCAGCAGACCGACCAGCGCGGTCATCAGCAGTGTTGGTAGAATGGAAGCCAGTATGGAAACGTTCGGCCGGATTTGGTCCGCAAAGAAAGCCGCCAGATAAACAATCAAGAGCAGCTTGAG
>JBCFBH010000055.1:0-11424 GCA_038562595.1 Anaerolineaceae bacterium | reverse complement strand
GGAGATCAAGTCCTGGTAGATATCCAGCGCTTTATCTGGCTGGCGGGACCGCAGGAAAAGGTTTGCCAGATCTTTTTTGTTGGCTTGGTTTTCTGGTTCGTAGAGTGCCACCAATTCAAGGGATTGGATGGCAGCTTCGACATCCGCGGTGTGCTTTTTTATCTGACCAGCCAGTTTAATTGTTTCCAGGTCGTTCGGGTTTGTCAGCAGCGCTTGCCCGATCAACTCATCGGCAAGGGCATAATTCTTGTTTTCAAAGGCATAACGAGCAGCTTTCAGGTTGTCTGTTTCGTTCTGGAAGCGGGAAAGCGAGACCACTTTGCCCGGGAGCTTGTGCAGGTCTTCGTAGTCAAAATCCAAGCTGGACCGCAGCTCGGGGTAACGTAAAAGCAGCAGGGTTTTTTGCGTGGAAGGCGGAACCTGATTCAGCAGCTCCAGGGCGTATTCCGTTTCCCCGTGCGCAAGCAGGAACTCAGCGTATTCTTCCTTATAATTAGAAGCTTGCGGCGCAAGGCTGAGGACTTGCTCCCAGGTTTTCCGGGCTTCCTCCGGGTCGCTTCTTTCCAACTCGAAAGCCAGGTCGCGCAGGAGTTGAGCCTGACTGGCGTTAAACTGTTCAAACGCGTCTTGGATAGCCTTCAGGGCCTCCTGCGGTTGACCGGCAGCCTGGTTCAGGAAAGCGATCTTGCGAAGTTCAGTGACATTTTCAAACGAAGGCGCACTTTGGTTTTCTTTTCCGGTAGGAGGTTCCTGCGGGAGAGCGGCCAGAAAACTGGCCGCAAGGCGTTCAATGAACTCCGGGCTCTCCACGGCTTTCAGCTGCTGGAGGCATTCGCGCTGAAAGTCCAGGGAAGAGCTGCCAAATAAATCGGTCAGGAGTTGAAAGCGGTCGTTCTCAACCGTGGGCGTGCTGTCCACCATATGCAAAAGCAGCGAGCACACTTTGCCGGCTTGCGCCAGCGGGGTTGTCCTGGCCAGTTCCTGGGCAAGCTCCGGGAGCTGTGGTTGAAGCGAGGGCAAACAGGCAAAGGCGGAGCGCCAAAGACTGAGGTTACCGCGCGGATTGCTCAGGAAGCTGTAAACATCCTTCCAGCCTTTATTGAGGATGTAGGTGTTGCGCAGCGCGAGCGCAAGCAGCGCGGCTTCTTCCAGCGCGCTGGGTTCCAAACCGGTCAAACGAATGGTTTCCAGCGTCTTGGCGGCTTTGGCGTTGAGCGCTGCTGGGATTTTTGCATCCTGGTCAGGCAAGCCCTGAGCAGCCAGTTTGGGGCTGAGCATGAAAGCCGCCAGCAAACCAGGCTGCCACAACCTGAAATCCTCTCCGGCAAATTCCTGAAAAGCATCCAGCCGCTCTTCGTCAGCGAGCGCTTTCCAAACCAGCGGTTCAGCACGGAACGCGCTGACCACCGCCTTAGCTGTATCTGGATTAAAGCGGGTTTTTACCAGGTAAAGAAAACGCGCGATGCTCATGGTTCCATCCTTTCCCGGGAGACGGGGGTTAGGGGACGATGCCGATGAAGGATTTGATAAAGAAGTACGCGGCTGCCAGGAGCACCAGGCTCAGGAAAACGAAAAAGACGCCGATGCCGCTGTTGGAACGCGAGAGATCATTCAGCGAACTGATCAGCAGGGATGCGTTCCCCACCAGTCCGGACACTCCGTCTGTAATGCCTTTTTCTGCCAGTTTTGTGGTTTGGTTGGCAATCGTCTGGATGTTTTTACCAATCGCCTGCCTGGCGAGAATGACAATGCTGAGAATCAAGCAGAGGATTCCCAGACCAAAAAGGATGTAGGATATGACTTGTACGACTTGATTTGTTGTTGGAAACATAGAAGCCTCCTGTCAAGATAACTCGTAAGAGGCTTCGTTGCAATTAGCGTGCCAGAATCAAATTTATGAGTTGGTTTCTACCGCGTTCAGCACATCTGAGGAGAGGTGATTCAAGTCAATCGCGGGATCGTCGCAGAAGATGACCGCGCGTTCAATCACATTGCTCAGCTCGCGGATATTGCCTGGCCAGGTGTATTCCATCAGGGCTTTCATCGCGCGGGGTGTGACATGATTAATTTGACTGCCAGAGCGCAGGGTAAATTTGCGCAAAAAGTGACCCACCAGGTCCGGGATGTCCTGTTTGCGGGCGGCAAGGGGAGGAAGATCCAGGTCCGCGACCTTGAGACGGTAGTACAGGTCTTCGCGAAAGCTTCCATTGGCAATCATTTCTTTAAGGTTGCGGTTCGAAGCAGCCAGAATCTGTACGTCTACATTAATTAGAACATTGCCGCCCAGGCGCCTAAAAGAACGTTCCTCAATCGCGCGCAGCAGTTTTGCCTGCAAATCCATCGGCATGGACGCGATTTCGTCCAGGAACAAAATGCCGTCGTCGGCCACTTCCATCAGGCCGATCTTTTTGTGCATGGCTCCGGTGAAAGCGCCGGCTTCGTGTCCAAACAGCTCAGATTCGAACATCGTGCTGGGAATGGCCGGGCAGTTTATATCCACGAAGGGTTTACCTGACCGCACGCCAATCTTGTGGATGTAGCGTGCCAGCACTTCTTTGCCAGTGCCTGTTGGTCCGGTAATCAACGCCGAGATGCCACTTTCAGCAGTCCGGCGGGCATGGTCGATAATTTGCTTCATGGCTGGTGTTTCGCCAACGATGAATTCTTCCTGTCCGGCTTGGGCCGCGCGCAAATGGTTCAGTTCCCTGTGCATCGCGACGGTTTCTCCGGCTCGACGCACCGACTTTTCGAGTTCCAGCAAGTCCAATGGTTTTTCGATGAAGTCCTGCGCGCCGTTCTTCATTGCTTCTACCGCCATGCTGATTTCGCCGTGGGCGGTGATGATGATAATTTGCGGGCGGTTGACCATCCGCGCGGTTTCCGTCAACAGGTTAGGTCCATAGCCATCGGGCAGGCGCACGTCCAGGATGATGATATCCGCCTCGCCTTTATTGATAAACTGGCGTGCTTCAGCCAGCGTGCCGGCCCCGAGCACTTCATAACCTTTTGAACGCAAAAACTCAGAAACCACCAGTCTGGCGGTTTCCTCATCATCTACTACAAGAACTGTCGCCGTCATCTCACCTTATTCCGCTTTTGGGAGGAGCACGCGAAACATAGTTCCGCCCGGGTAGCTTTCCAGATTAATTGTGCCTTTATGCGCGCTGACAATCCGCTTGGTAATCGCCAGCCCAAGGCCGGTTCCACTGGCGTTTGTGGTCACGAAAGGCTCAAAGATATGCTCTTTGATGTCATCCGGGATGCCGGGACCGGAATCCGCCACGATTACTTCATACTGCGCCGGAACCAGGTGTTCTGCCGCGTTTCTCACGCGGATATTCAGGGTTCCACCCGTTTTTTCCATCGCCTGCACCGCATTGCTGACCAGATTGACAAAAACCTGCTCAAGCGCGCGAAAATCCGCCTTTACCAAGGGATGGGCTGGATTCGCGTCAAAATTATACCTGATATTCAGGTGGGTCATGCGCGGAGCCCAACGCTCCAGGATGCTGGGCAGCATTTCTGCCATGTCTACCGGGGCGAAGCGGTATTCCATGGGTTTTGAGAATGTCAGGGTTGAATCCATCAAGTGGGTCAGACGCAAACAATCATTCTGCAATCGTGAAACCAGGTCGTAGTGCGGGTCACCGGATTTCATGGTCATACCAATATACTGCAGCCCGGTCATAATGCTGTTAATCGGGTTCTTGACCTCGTGGGCAAAGATGGCGGAAACTTCACCCAAAAACGCGCGCTGTTCCAACTGTTGGGTATGCACCCGGATTTGCTCGCTTTGACTGAGATCGCGCAAAATCAACACTATGCTGCTGAGCTTTCCGTCGGTCATCACCGGGATGCACAGCACCTGCGCCAGAAAGGACTTGCCAGTGCGCGTATTGAGGCTGAGATTGTTCCCTGCTTTGGTGGCGATGCCCTGCTGCGCGGATTTATACAGCGCTGAGAGCGTCTCGTTGCCAATCAGGACCATGTCCGCCTTCTGAAGAAAAACTTCGCTGCTGGCATAGCCAAGCATCATTTCCGCGCTGGGATTCATTTCAGCGACGCACAGGTCAGGCGTGAGAATGATTAAGCCCTCCTCCATGTTATCGCTGATGGCATGTTCAAGTTGAACAATCTGCCTGGTCCGCTGGACAGTGCGCTGGGCGTTTTCAACCCGCGCCAGATGTTGGAGCGTGCCGGCGGTGCCAGCCGCCAACAGGCTAAGTTTTCGCAGCGATTCTTCCTCCGGGGCGTTGCCGAAGCCCGCAGCGACGATTTCGCCGAGCACCTCATTCTGGCGCACAAGCGGCAGAACCAACAGGTAATGGAAGCCCTTGACCAGGGCAAGCTCTTCCAGACTGGAAGACGGTTTTTGATTTGATTTCCAGATGAGCGGCTGCAGAGCAAGCGTGCCCGCGCTCGTTAGCTTCTCAGGGAACTGCACGGATTGCAGGTCAGTATTCAAGCGCACGCGCGTGAGTTGGTTTTCAGCTTTACGCAGCAGGTAGGCTGCCGCAGCCTGGGCGTGCAGGGTTTGGTGTACGATTTCTGCAGCCGTGCTGAGCGCGGCAGAGGCGGAGCCCTGCGCCTGGACGCGCAGCAGCGATTCGATAAACGCAAAGCTGCTTTCCTGGATTTCAGTCTCAGCCTGGGAAGTGGGCGGGGTGAATATCAGGACGACGATTTGGTTGGTCAGGCTGAGCGAGCGGATGCATAGGTTCGCCTGTATCTTGCTGCCCCCGGCGGTTTTCAACTGGACAGGTCGGGTTTCTTTGCCGGTGGGGTTCGTATCCAGTCTCAGAGAGATCAATTGGCTGAGCGATTTTCCGATCAAGTCCTGCGGCTCAAACGAGCTCAGTTCCTGCAGTTTCCCGTTGACCGAAATGACCACGTCGTTGCTGCGGTTGTACGCCAGCGCGGCGGAGGGAAGCAGCTCAAGAATCAGTGAAAAATCAAGCGCCTGCAGTTCATTCTCAGCAGGGTCGAAAGGCAGACGGGGGGAAATTACGTTTGCCAAGTATCATCCAGTGACGGTGGGATGATTGTGCCGCAGATGCGCCGGAAGAATGCCTTCCATCGAGCGGTACTTTGCCACCGTGCGGCGGGCAATGTTCACGCCGTGCGCTTTCAGGTTTTCCTGAATTTCAGAATCGCTGAGCGGGCGCTTTTCTGAGGCGATCATTTCCTTGATTAGCGTGCGCTGGGAGAGGCTTCGGTCGAAGAAGATCGAAAGGGGAACAATGCGTTTGTTCGGAAGCTGCACGGACTTTCCCGCGACTGCCCGGGAAATGGTGGATTCATGCACATCCAGAGCTTCGGCGATTTCCGCGCGGGTCAGGGGCTGCATTTCTTTTTCGCCGGAGAGGACAAAGTCTTTCTGCAAAACGACTAATTTTTCCAGCAGCATGCGCAAGGCGTTGGAGCGCTGTTGAATGCATTTCACCAACAAGGAGGCTTTGTCGATATCTTCTTTCCACTCTTCCACTTTTTCACTTTCCACCTGTTTGATGGAGGTTTTGAACAGAGGATTCACGCGCAGGGTGCCGCGGATTGGATGAATGATCTCGACTACCAAGGGGTTTTCGGGGTTTTCGTTCAGGTGGTAGATCAGAATGTCCGGGCGGTGGTACACACTGACGCCGGAATCGGCGGGCGATTGCAGGTCTCCCCAATGTGCGCGCGCTGGAAATGGATTGAGGTTCTCGCTGATAAAGGCTGCTGCGTTTTGCACTTTCGTGTTCGTCGTCCCAAGCGCGCGGGCAATATCCGCGTAATGATGCTGGCTGAGTTTTGGCAGGTGCTCGGAGACAATTTCCCGCGTGAATGGCGGAATCTCAACACTCTCAGAGAGAACTTCCAGTTGGACCAGAAGGGCTTCTTTGGGGTTTGCGGAACAGACGCCGATTGGATCGCAGTGTTTGAGCCGCTCGATTAGAGCCTTAATGTCATCGGGCAGGCGGTGATGAAAGCGGGCGACCTCCAGGATCGTGGCTGTCAAAAAGCCGTCTTCATCCAGGTGGCTGAGCAGATAGGCTGCCAGCGCTCGGTCCTCCACAGCCAGCTCGGCTGCAAGCTGCCGCAAAACATACTCCGGCAGGCGGACCATCTCCGAAGCGAAAGGCTCTTCCGGAGCCTCCTCGGCGGTCAGCGCTCTGGAGGAATAGAAATCCTCCGGAGCGGAGACGAAGACGATCGGTTCATCCGAGATGATATTGGCAGGTTGACTGCATATCGGGCAGGCGCCTGTGGCTGCAAGAAGGCGCTTGCACATCGGGCAGCGGCGCTCTTCAACTAACTCAAGGGCGGGATTGGTCGATAACTCAGATTCGACCTTTTGCAGCAGCTCTCCGGAATTCAAGCTGAGCAAAGTCATTGTTTGCGCCAGATGGGCTGAGGGGGCGGTGAGCGGCTGTTGATAATGGGTCTGAAGCACGATGTTCTCCTCTCCAGGAACAGTATAATCTTCAACCCTTAATGTTGCAAGAAGTGTACCAAAATATTTCACCCGTTTTCATGCGCTTCTACCGCGTGGGAGTACACTTTCAGCTCGCCTGGGATGGTTTTTTAGCATCCAGTAAGTCCTGCCGCTTTCGGGGAGCGAAGGTTATAATGGAAAGAAAAAGGAGCTTTCTCATCCAATATGAAAATACGCCCGGCACACACGGTCGAAAACATTAAACCTTACTTTTTTGCATCCTTGAATCAGACCCTGGCGGAGCTAAAAGCGAGGGGTATGGATATCATCCGACTGGACATGGGCTCTCCCGATCTACCGCCTGCTCCATTCATTATTGAACGTCTGATTGAATCCGCGCGGGATCCGAAAAAACACGGCTATGCTCCAATGGGTGGTTCAAGCGATTTCCTCAAAGCGGTTTCAGAATATTATAGAAATCGCTTTGGCGTCGCGCTGGACCCGAAGACCGAAGCGCTCGCGCTGCTTGGCTCAAAAGAGGGCATATTTAACATCAATCACACCCTGCTTGACCCAGGCGATGTTGTGCTCTTGCCGGACCCATACTATCCGGTTTATCTCGCGGGGGCGCAGCTTGCCGCTAGCCGGATTTTCTTTATGCCTCTGCTTAAAGAAAACGATTTTTTGCCCGATCTCAACGCCATCCCCAAAGAGATTGCTCGCGAAGCGAAGATGATGTGGTTGAATTATCCTAACAATCCTACCGGCGCAGTGGCAGGGTTGGATTTCTTCGCCAGGGCGGTTGCGTTCGCGCAGGAAAACGAAATTGTAATCGTGCACGACGCGCCCTACACCGACCTGACTTTTGAAGGCTACCGGGCGCACTCAATCCTGGAAGTTCCAGGCGCGAAAGACGTGGCAATTGAATTCAACTCACTTTCGAAAACCTACAACATGGCCGGCTGGCGCATCGGCATGGCGGTTGGCAACGCGGAGCTCATCGGGCTGCTGGCATCTTACAAGAGTCAGATAGATAATTCCATCTTCACCCCCATTATGGATGCTGGCGCGCTGGCGCTGACGGGCGACCAATCCTGGCTGGTGGAGCGCAACCTGGTCTATCAGGAACGCCGCGACGTGATTTATGACGGGCTGGTGGAAGCCGGCTTTGAGGTGGAAAAACCAAAGGCCGCGTTGTATCTGTGGGCCAGGCTGCCCGTAAAGTTCGGGGACCCCATGCAGTTCTGCGCGGACTTTCTGAACGAGACAGGCGTCAGCTTGACCCCCGGGGTGATTTACGGACCCAGCGGCAAAGATTACATCCGCATTTCCATTATCACGCCAACGCCGCAGGTCAAAGAAGCTATGAGACGCCTGGTTAACTGGGTGAAAGCGAACTGAAGTGCTTATGAATAATACTCAGAAAGATAATATCGTCCAACCCGAACCCGAAACAGCAATCATGGTCGGCGTGAAAATTGGCGCGGCTTCTGCGCAGGCCTTGAGTCTGGAAGATTCACTGGCTGAGCTGGAACTGCTGGCGGATACAGCCGGCATCGAAGTGTTGGCGACGCTGACGCAAAACCTTGAGAGCATCCATCCACGCACGTTCATCGGCAGCGGCAAGGTGGAGGAATTGAAACTGCTGGCGGAGGAATTGGGCGTGGGGGTTGTCCTTTTTGACGAGGAACTGTCTCCGCGTCATCAGAGGGAACTGGAAGAGCTGCTGGGTAAAAACTTGAAGCTAATCGACCGCAGCGCGCTGATTCTGGATATCTTCTCCCAGCATGCGCGCACCAAGGAAGGAATGCTGCAAGTGGAGCTTGCCCAACTGGAATACCGGCTGCCACGGCTTACGCGGGCCTGGACGCACCTTGCGCGCCAGGCGGGCGGCGGCGGAGGGCGAACAGGCAGCGCCAGCGGCGTTGGTTTACGCGGCCCTGGCGAAACTCAGCTGGAAGTGGACCGCCGGGAAATCAAGACGAAAATTGCCAGGTTACGCGAGGAATTGGAAAAAGTTCGCGAACACCGCCTGCGCTACCGGGAGCACCGGCGCAAAACAAACGTGCCCGTGGTGGCTTTGGTGGGGTATACCAATGCCGGTAAATCGACGCTGCTGAACACGCTCACCAATGCAGATATTTACGTCGCTGACCAACTTTTTGCTACGCTGGACCCGACGACCCGCCAATTGGAACTGCCTTCCGGACAGACCGTTGTTTTGACCGATACCGTCGGTTTCATCCAGAAGCTGCCCGCCCAACTGGCGGCAGCCTTCCGGGCAACCCTGGAAGAAATCGCCGAGGCTGACCTGCTGGTCCATATCGTGGATATCTCTCATCCGAACGCCGCTCAACAAAAGAAGACTGTACTGGAGACATTGTTGGAGATTGGCGCGGGGGATATTCCGATTATCACCGTATACAACAAGGTGGACCTGCTGAGCCAGGAAGAACTGGAAGACGTGCGGGTGAACCTGGAGAACCAAGCGCTCCTGATCAGCGCGAAAAATGGAAGTGGTTTAGGCGCTCTGCTGGAAACTATCGAGCGGGAACTGTATGCCGCGTACGCGGAGCTGGATGTGCTCCTGCCATATGACCAGGGGCAGCTTGTATCGCTGTTCCATGAAAAGGGTCACGTTCAGAAGCTGGAGCACACAGAAAAAGGCATCCGTATCAGCGGCTATATTCCCAAGGAGATTCTGGCCCAATTTACGCCGTACAAGCGCAAGCCGAATAGAGGTAAATAAAAAACTCCACGCAGGGCGTGGAGCTGGATAAATACAGCGGTGACTAATCTTTTTCGACGGTGAGAACTTCTCTACCCTGATAGTAGCCGCAATTTGGGCAGACACGATGCGGCAAACGAAGCTCTCCACAATTGGGGCAGGCAACACTGTTGCGCGCTTTGAGAGCATCGTGTGAGCGTCGGCGATCGCGGCGTCCAGAGCTGGTTTTTCTCTTAGGTAATGGGGTCATCTTGCACTCCTGCTTATTTCGTTAACTTTTCTAATATACCTGATATTCCGGAATAATGCAAGTTAAAAAGACCGACTTTTCCATAGCTGTCGTTGAAATCGCTGGAAAATACTCGTGCTGCTCCTCCCGTCAGACGCAAACTGCCCGGGACTTCACAGAGTTGCATTTGCGTGTGGGGCGATATGGCTGGTGGTACTAGCGGCGTTTCTATGGTTCCCTCCGGTTTTGTGGAAGGGATGCCGGGTCGAATTTGGAGTGGGCTTCAAGCAATTGCGTAAGAGCCTGCCAGAGCACCTGCGCGTACCCGCGCACTTCCAGGGCGCGTATTGCTTTCCCGGCCCCGTGCAGCAAATGATTGGGATCCGGTATAAACGCGCCGTGAGTAAAAACCACCCGGACCGCGCCTGAGCGCACCTGCATACCGCAAATCCCCGACTTGACCGGTCCAGCTGCGCTGCCGCGGAAGTAGACCAATCGAGCGCCCCGGATTTCTTCCTGCGCTTCGGGAACTTCCGCAAAAATGATGTTGCGGATTTCCAGGACAATTTCACGCAGTTCAGCGGGAGTGAAACGCAGAAAATGATCGACCATATGGTAGGGAAGCATTTATTCTGAGGTTAACGGCATCCAGGAGAGCGCATGGAACCGCTCAGGGATTCGGGGTTGGTGTCAGCGTATCGCGCGGCATGGTCTCGGAAGGACGCGGCGTGCGTGAGGGGGTCGGTGGGATTGGCGTGGCCGTCGGGGGTTCTTCCGTGGTAGGTTCCAATGTGGGCGGGAGAGTAGGCAACGCAACTGTGGGGGACGGAATGTACTGGGTAGGTCCCGGCATCCGACTGGTGGGGGTCTTGAACAGGTTCTCGTCCGGAATGGTGATGGTTTTGGAGCAGTGCGTCCCGGTTCCATCTGTGAAAGCCACGATAATCTTGTCTTTGTTTACCGCAAGCAGTTCAACATATAAACGCGTGGGTAAAGCTGGATTACGCATGAATGTGCCGAAGGAATAAACGCGCACGTCATTCCGCCAAAGCTTAAAGTCCGGTAAATTGAGCCGCAAAGTCGGCTTACCTTGGGCATCCAGGACCTGATACACGCTGAAATCGATGTCGGTATCAAAAACGAGCTGGATAACATCGTTGATAAAGAAGGAAACGCTGAAGTAGTTGAGATCTTCCGCACTGCAAAAAGCCATGGGTGTAGGAGTTGGGGCAAGAGTCCCAGGAGCTGCGGGTGTGGGAGTGGCTGTGAGGGTGTACGCTGTTTCTGCCCTGGGGGTGAAGCTTTTCACAATGGAGAACAGGCTATAGGGGGAGGGGGTAATAAATCCCAGACGGGTCAGCGCTGGCGTCTGGCTGTAAGCGTGAGGAGTGGTCGGGTTAGCGCCCAAAAAGCTGCCAAACGCGGAGCTCAGTTCCGGAATGATCAGGGTCGCGAGAGAACCAAGCAAAAAAATGACCAGAATGAAAACGGGTAGAATCCAACGCGGCAGCCTGGGTTTGCTGGTGGGTAGGCTGGTAATACGAAGGTCCGCGGGCAGCTTCTTGTATGCTGTGGAGGACAGCATCGGACATTCTGAATAGCGGGAGCTGAGGCAATATTCGCGTTGATGGGCAAAAACCGGCAGTGCGAGCGGTTGGCTGCGGTGGCAGTAATTCAGGTCGGAGGGGAATTCAGAATATGTGTTTACGTCAAGAACAAGACAAACATATGGGCTGCGAATGTTTTCCCGCGAGGTACCACTTCTTGGATTGTTTTCTATCGTTGTCATCCCTGGTTTTCCTGAAAAATGATGCAAGAATCCCCTGATGCAAGAATCCCTGATGCAAGAATCCCTTTGTTATTTTAAGGACTAATGCTATACTATATAAGGTTAATGGTGGGAGAGCTGACGTCCTAAGGCTCTAGTAACAATTAATATCTTTTGGCTTTACCGCGGGAGGTTTTTTTGCAAGTTTTGCGAGAGGTTTTTTTGCAAGTTTTACCTTTACATTATTTAGTTGTTTGATATAATAACGTATCATAAGGAGGGCT
>JBCFBH010000054.1:0-11592 GCA_038562595.1 Anaerolineaceae bacterium | reverse complement strand
ATCACCCAGCGCGGCAACATCAAGCGCGTTTCCGCCAGCGCCTATAGGTCGCAGGGGCGCGGCGGGCGCGGCGTGATGGGGCAGACCATGCGCGACGAGGATGAAGTGCACTTCTTTGTGCGCAGCAACACATTGGCTACCCTGCTGTTCTTTACGGACAAGGGCAAAGTGTACTCCGAGCGCGTGTTCGAGCTGCCGGAAGAAAGTCGGCAGGGTAAAGGTCTCGCGCTGGTAAACATTATCAACCTGGAACCAGATGAAAATGTAACCGCGCTGCTCTCCGTTCCGGATTTCCGTCAGGCTGACTATTGCACCATGGCCACCCGCCGCGGGCGCGTCAAGCGCATCGCGCTGGCGGAATTTGCCAATGTGCGCCCCTCCGGGCTTATCGCCATCAAACTGGATGAAGATGATCGGCTGGGTTGGGTTTGCCTTACCAGCGGCAAGGACGACGTGCTGCTCGTCACGCGCGCTGGCAAGGCGCTGCGCTTCTCCGAAGAAGAAATCCGCCCCACCGGCCGCACTACAATGGGGGTCACTGGCATTCATATGCGCGCCGAAGACGCGCTGGCAGCCATGGCAGTGGTGGAACCAGGCGGCTATCTGCTGGTCCTGACGGAAAAAGGCTACGGCAAGCGCACCCCGCTGGAAGAATACCGCTCCAAATCGCGCGCCACGCTGGGCGTCGCTACGCTCAATCCAACTGCTCTGGCACGGATAGGGAACATTGCCGAAGCGCTGGTTGTGCAGGAAACTGACGAAATCACCCTGATTTCTTCCGCAGGCATCGTGCTGCGCATGAAAGCCGCCAACGTCTCGGTGCAAGGCCGGGCGACGCAGGGCGTTAAAGTGATGGTATTGGACGAAGGGGACAGCCTGGCGGCGGTTGCCCGCATCCCCGCGGAAAGCGCCAACCCGCCCGCGAGTGCCGCGAGCCCTGCGAGCCCCGCCAGCCCTGCGAGCCCCGCGAGCCCCGCCGATCAGCTGGAAATCTCGGCGGAGTAAAAGCGCGAAATCCGGCCGTCTTCCCCCTCCGCCAATAGACTGCCGTCTTCATCAACGCATATCGGACGCGCCCTCAGCGGCGCGTCTTCGTATTTCCTTAGGTTCACCCACTCCCCACGGAAAGCCATTCGCGCGTTGACCTCGGTGATAAAGCCGGGATTGGGCAGTTCCTTGCGCGCTCCGTCCAATTCCAAAAGCAGCATCTCCAGCAAGTCCTGCGGAGAAACGCGGATGCCTGCCTGCCCTTCCAGGCTTCCGGCTGGGAATATCGCTGCGGCCTGCGGCGGCAGCGCGTCTTCAGTCAGGTTCACCCCCATCCCAAGCACCAGCGCGCTGGCTACTTCGTTCTGCCAGAGGGTTTCCGTCAGCACACCGCACACTTTTTTCCCCGCGAGAAGCACATCATTCGGCCACTTAATGCGGGCTTCCGCGGAAAAATTATGGAAGAGCGCGCGCGATAGCGCCAGGCACCCCAGCAGCGCGAAGCGCGTCAGAAAGGGGCGCTCCTGCGGCTCTGGGCGCAAGAGGACGCTGAATGTCAGCGAAGCCTCCGGTCGGGAAAACCAGCTTCTCGCGCCCCGCCCGCGCCCGGAGGTCTGATTAAGCGCGCGCACCACCGTGCCGTCCGGCGCGCTGGCATCCGCCAGTCTCAGGCAGTCGTCATTGGTGGAACTGGTCTCCGGCAGGAGGATGTGTTGGAAAACGCGCGGCGCGGACCCGGAATCCATCGGGCGCCTTAAGGCTCGCGCGGGAGCGAGAAGCAAATGCGTGAACCTTCTTTATAGGTCTCATCCACCCAGATTTTGCCATCGTGCGCGCGAACAATCTCCCGGCAAAGGTACAAACCCAGTCCGGTCCCTTTGGTGGTCTTCGCGGCTTCATCCGAGCGGTAGAAGCGGTCGAACACATACGGTAAATCGCGTGGGTCAATGCCCGGACCGCGGTCGCGAACGCATACGACCACATCCTTCGGGCGCAGTTTACCGCTGATGCGAATTTCGCCGTCCGGGCTGTATTTAATCGCGTTATTCAGCAGATTGGTAAGCACCTGCCGGATTCGCTCTTCATCCAGCGCCAGCGTGGGAAAGTCGGGTGGAAAGTCCACCACAAAGCTGTGTTTATCCGTCTGGGCGGTGTAGCGGTCTGCCAGGAAGCGCGCTAGTTGGGGGATGGACAGCTCCGATTTTTTTAGCGCCAGCCCGCCCGCCTGCAGGCGCGTCGCGTCCAACAGGTCTTCCACCATCTCGGTCAGGTGGTCGGCTTCCTCCTCAATCACTGCCAGGCTCTCAGAGACAATTTCGCGGTCCCACTCCACGTCATCCCGCCGCAAAGTGCTCACGTAGCCTTTTATCAGCGCGATTGGCGTCTTCAGCTCGTGGCTTACCACGGATATGAAGCTGGTTTTCAACTCCTCGGCGGTGCGGAAGCGCGTAATATCCCGAACAGAGGCAATTACATTGAGCAGCGAGTCGTTGGCGGAGAACAGCGGTCCGTAGCTGATGCCTACCGGGACCGGTTCGCGCAAGCCTTCGCGGATCAGGTCGCCTTCTAGGTAAAAAACGTTCTGCAAGTTCTGGGCCCAATTGCTGGCAACAGCCGCTTGCAGGGTCGCGCCCTGCGGGGGTTTCGCCCAGCGGATAACTTCCGCGAAAGGTTTCCCAACGCAGGCTTCCTCGCTGGTATTCAAGAGGCGCTGCAGGGCTTTGTTAACGCGCTCCACCTTCAGGTCCGGCGTGAGGATAAGGATGCCGTCCGCTGCCGAATCCAGCAGGGCTTCCATTCGCAGGGACTGTTCGCGCGTTTCGTTGTACAGGCGCGCGTTGCGTACGGCAATGGCTGCCTGGTTGGCAAAGCTGGTAAGCAGCATGCGGTCGTTGTTGGAAAAGAGCCCGCGGTAATTGCGGAAAACGTAAATCTGGCCAATAACCTGCTTCTGAAAAATCATGTTGATGCCCACACCGGTCAGCATGCCCATGCTGATATCATTCAGCATGCGATTGATTTCAGGCACGCGCACCTCGCTGTCGTCTTCTGCTTCCAGGGGCTGCGCTTCCAGCCAACGCTGCAGGTAATTGAGCAGCGCCTCAGCGATGCCCTCGTGCACGGCGATGTGCCAGCCGCGCTTTTCGTCTTTCAGCGCGATGAAGCCGGCGTGACCGGTCAACATTTCAATCGCAATTCGCAGGATGCGGAGCAACAGCGCTTCCAGGTCCAGCTCTTCGGTGAGAGCCCGGGAAATCTCTAGCAGGTAATCCCTTTGGCGTACGCGGTAATCGGGAAGCATGCTTTCATTTTAACCGGAATTAAACAAAAAGCGCGGCTTCGTAAAAGGAAGTGAGCTGATCGCGTAGGGTTCCTCAAGCCGTTGAGCGGTTTCAGGTGGGGTGAAGGGAAAGATCCTTCACTGGCGGCCAGCACCCTTTAGGGTATCAGGATGACAAAAAAAGCGCGGCTCCGAAAAAGCCGCGCCCGTATTTTCCTAAGAATTCATGCTCAGACAAGCTGGTGCGCGCGTTCCGAAAGACTGATCGCCTCATCCAGAATGAGCATCGCCTCATCCACCTCGGATTTGCTGGTGGAAAGCGGTGGGGTGATGCGAATCACGCTCTTGCCGCAGCCCAGGGTCATCAGGCCGCGCTCAAAAGCCTTGTCGACAATGTCGTCGCGTAGTTTCTCAGCTGGCTGCTTCGTTTCCCTGTCCAGCACAAACTCAAGCCCCAGCATAAAACCCTTGCCGCGCACATCTCCCAGGCTGGGATGCTTGGCTTGCAGTTCTTCCAGCGCTTCCTTACAATATGCGCCCACTACACGGGTGTTTTCCAGGTATTCTTCCTCGATGAGCTGGATGGTCGCTAACGCCGCCGCGCAGGAGATTGGATTGCCGCCGTACGTATTGCCGTGTGAGCCCTTGGGCCAGTCCATCACATGTTTTTTCGTGACCATCGCGCCGAGCGGCATGCCGGAGGCAATCCCTTTAGCTGTCAGCAGGATGTCGGGCTCCACGCCAAAGTGCTCAATCGCCCACCATTTGCCAGTCCTGCCCATGCCGGACTGCACTTCATCCACAATCAGCAGGATGTCATGCCGGTCGCACAGCTCGCGCAGCGCCGGGAAAAAGTCCTCAGGCGGGAAGATATAACCGCCCTCGCCTTGCACAGGTTCAATCAGAATGCCAGCAACATCGTCGCCCGGCACCAGATGCCCCAATATTTCCTCTTCAATATAATGCACCACGGTTTCGCCATCCCCCATGCCCGGGCGGCGCTGCAGCAGTGGGCGGTACGGATTAGGAAAGGGCACATGCACCACGCCGTTCATAAGCGGGAAGAAGCCGCCCTTATAATTGGCTTTGCTGGCGGTAAAGGTGACCGCCCCCAGCGTGCGCCCGTGAAAAGCGCCCAGAAAACCGATGAACTGGGTGCTGCCGGTGTGGTAACGCGCCAGCTTGATGGCCGCCTCCACGCTTTCCGTGCCGGAATTGGTCATAAAACAACACGAAGATCCGCTCCACGGCGCGATAGCGTCAAGTTTTTCAGCCAGGCGGATCCACTTCTCGTGATAAAAATCGGATGAGATATGAATGAACTTTTCAGCCTGCTCCTGAATTGCCTTCACCACGCGCGGATTGCTGTGCCCGGTGGAAGCGACGGCGATGCCTGCTTCAAAATCCAGGAAGCGGTTGCCGTCAACGTCCCACACTTCCGTTCCGCGTCCGTGGTCCATCACAAAGGGATACCCACGCGGATAAGAGGGGGAAATGACCTGTTGGTCCCGTTCGATGTAGGCTCGCGCGATATCTCCTGGTAAGTTTAAAGGCTGCATAGCTGGCTCTCCTTTCGGCATGCGCTTAAACAAAATGAACCAACCCGGGTGAGAATGTTGGTTCAGCTTCAGTAAATCATGAAAAAATTATACCATGCGCAATCGGGAAACTGTTCATGCAGTCCACTGGCGCTGCATCAGAGTGCCGCCGGCTGCAAGTTGACGCGCCTCCGAAATCCTGCTATCATCCATTTAATGAACGACTCCGGCAGCAAAGACAAGCAAAAGCCTCAGTTATGGAAAAGGGTAAAGGAAGAAGCCCGCTGGCTTCTTCCTGGCACCGGCTATAAACGCTGGATTCTGCTCACCATCCTGGGGTCCATGCTGCTTGGGTTGGGGTTCGCGGTGCTGATTCTGGGCTACTACCGCGCCGCATCCAATCCAACTGTAGTGCCTATCCTGGCTTTTCTATCGCTGCGTTGGCTGGACCGTCCGATCCGCTTTATTCTGTTTGGCGGCATTGGTCTGGCGATGATTGTCGTCGGCATCTGGGGCGCAAACCATTCCCTGCTCAAGCCTTTCCAGCAGTCCGGCCGCCCGTTAATTGACACCATCCAAACCTACCGCCGGCGGGAAAAGGGCATGCGCGTGGTGGTTATAGGCGGAGGGCACGGTCTCGCCACGCTTCTGCGCGGCCTCAAAGAGTATACCCACAATATCACTGCCATCGTGACCGTAGCGGATAACGGCGGCTCCTCCGGCGAGTTGAAACGCGACCTGGGCATCCTCCCGCCCGGTGACATCCGCAACTGCCTTTCAGCGCTGAGCAGTGACGAAGCCCTGCTCTCCCAGGTTTTTCAGTACCGCTTCCAGGCTGGCACCGGCCTGAACGGTCATTCGTTCGGCAACCTGTTCATCTCCGCGCTGAGCGAGATTACGGGCAGTTTTGAGGAAGCGGTGGCAGAATCCGGTCGGGTTTTGGCGATCTACGGGCAGGTTTTGCCTGCCACCGTTTCAAACGTGGAATTGATCGGCGAGATTCTGGACCCGCAAACCCAGCAGCTGATCCGCGTGAGCGGCGAATCCGAACTGACCAACACGCCTGGAAGCATCAAGCGCGTCTGGTTGGACCCCGCCAACACGCCCGCCTATCCGCCGGCTGTACAGGCGATTCTCAGCGCGGATCTGATCATCCTCGGACCGGGCAGCCTCTATACCAGCCTGCTGCCGAACCTGTTGGTCACCGGGCTGACGGACGCCATTGGGGCCAGCCGCGCGCAGAAGTACTTCGTGTGCAACGTCGCCACGCAGCGCGGGGAAACCGACGGATTTAACGCCTCGGATCATCTCAAGGTTATCGAACAGCATGTCGGCAGGGACATGTTTGATCTGGTGGTCTGCAATCGTACCTTCCGCGGCAAACTGGAACAGGACATCAAATGGGTGACGGCTGACCTGCCCCTGCACGAAAACTATCACGTCTACGAAGCGGATCTGGTCGATGACCTTTATCCCTGGCGCCATGATTCCAAGAAACTCGCCCGCGCCGTGGTAAACTTATTTGAAGAGCGCACCGGGCCGCTTTCCTGATTGTTTCAAGCTTCGATTTTGTTAAGAATTAATTGGAAAACGACCTCGCAGGTGGTAAAATAAATTAGTTAACATTCAATATTCCATGGAGGATTTTCTATGAAAACAAAAGTAGGTATCAACGGCTTCGGTCGTATCGGGCGCCAGGTCTTAAAGGCGATCATGGAACGTGCTGGTGACGAACTGGAAGTTGTCGCCATCAACGATTTATTCGATGCCAATACAAACGCGCACCTGTTCAAATACGACTCCAACTACGGCGCCTATCCCGGCACTGTGGAAGTTGTGGACGGTAATCTCGTCATCGATGGCAAGACCATCAAAGTCTTCGCGGAAAAAGACCCGGGCAATCTGCCCTGGAAAGACCTCGGCGTGGACATCGTGATTGAATCCACCGGCATCTTCACCACCGCCCGTTCAGAAAATGGCAAAGTTGGCGCGGATGCCCACATCCTGCGCGGCGGCGCCAAAAAAGTCATCATCTCCGCGCCTGCCAAAGGCGAGGATCTGACCATCGTTCTGGGCGTCAATGAATCCAAGTACGATCCCGCCGTGCACCACATCATCAGCAACGCCTCCTGCACCACCAACTGCCTGGCCCCCGCTGCCAAGATTGTGCACGACAAATTCAAAATCCTGAACGCGGTCATGACCACCATCCACTCTTATACCAACGACCAGGTCATCCTGGATCAGGGCCATAAGAAGGAATTGCGCCGCTCCCGCGCTGCCGGTTTGAACATCATCCCCACCACCACCGGTGCCGCCAAGGCTGTCGCGCTGGTAATCCCCGAGCTCAAGGGCAAATTTGACGGCTATTCCCTGCGCGTCCCGACCCCCACAGTCTCCATCGTGGATTTTGTCGCCACCATCGAAAAACCCACCACCAAGGAAGAATTGAACGCCGCTTTCGTCGAGGCCGCCAACGGTCCGCTGAAGGGCATTCTGGGCTTCACCACCGGCGAATACGACCAGCCGCTGGTCTCCTCCGATTTCAAGGGCGATCCCCGCTCTTCCATCGTCGATCTGCCCAATAACATGGTCATGGGCGGCAACCTCATCAAAGTCGTCACTTGGTACGACAATGAATGGGGTTATTCCTGCCGCACCGCCGACCTGGCGAAGATGGTTGCCAAGTCGCTGTAACGCAGCGCCTGAGCACTGAACATGAGAGTGCGCGAAGCTGTTCTAAAGAGACAGTGGAGCGCACTTTTTTAATCAAGGAGGTTTTCAATGTTTAACAAGAAATTGGTTACTGACCTGGACGTAAAAGGCAAAAAAGTACTCGTGCGCGTGGACTTCAACGTCCCGATCAAGGAAGGCAAAGTGAAAGATGCCACTCGCATCACTGCCGCGCTGCCTACCATTCAATACCTGCTCGATAACGGCGCTGCCGTCATTTTGTGCTCCCATCTCGGCCGCCCGAAGGACGCGCCGGACCCCGCCTATACCTTGAAACCCGTGGCGGATTACCTGGCCACTCTCATTAGCGCGCCGGTGAAGTTCGCGGAGGACTGCATCGGTCCGCTTGCCGAAGCCGCCTCAGCGGCGCTGAGACCCGGCGAGGTGCTGGTGCTCGAGAACACCCGTTTTCACCGCGAGGAAGGTAAAAATGACCCCGGCATGGCCAAAGCGCTTGCCTCGCTGGCAGACCTGTACGTCAATGAAGCCTTTGGCTCAGCGCACCGCGCGCATGCCTCCACAGCTGGCGTGGCAGAATACCTGCCCTCTGCTGCCGGTTTCCTGATGGAAAAGGAAATCAAGTATCTCGGCAATGCCATCGCCAACCCGACGCGGCCCTTTGTGGCTATCCTGGGCGGCGCAAAAATCAGCGACAAAATTGGCGTGATTGAGAACCTGCTTAAGAAAGCCGATAAGATTCTCATCGGCGGCGGCATGGCAAATACCTTCCTGGCTGCCCAGGGTTATCAACTGGCGGACTCATTGGTGGAAACTGAAGTTTTGGATCAGGCCCGCGCGCTGCTGGAAAAATCCGAGGGCAAGCTGCTGCTGCCCTGCGATTTGGTGGTCGCGGACGCGTTTGACGCCGAAGCCAAAAAGGAAACCCTGCCTCTTGGCAATGTGCCGGAAGGCTGGCGCGTGCTGGATATCGGCCCGGAAACTGTGAAAGCCTTTGGCGCGGAAATCGCCAAAGCTGGCACCGTGGTCTGGAATGGCCCCATGGGTGTGTTCGAGTTCCCGCGCTTCGCGGAAGGCACTTTCGCCGTAGCGAAAGCAGTCGCCGAAAGCAGCGCTGTCAGCATCATCGGCGGCGGGGATTCCGTGGCTGCCATCAACCAATCCGGTCTGAGCGGAAAGATCACGCACATTTCCACGGGCGGAGGCGCTTCTTTGGAAATGCTGGAAGGTTTGGAACTGCCCGGCGTGGCATTGATTTCGGATAAGTAAGGTTTTCAGTATAACGTGAAAAGCCGCCCCAATCACTGGAGCGGCTTTTTTGTTATTTTACCCGGTCGGTTTTTGGGAATTCACGTCAGACGGTGCCAGCGAGCGCGAAAATGGGGATTGGGATTGCGAGGGAGCGCCAGCGAGCACGGCAATCTCCCGATTTACAGGCAGGGAGACAAAGTACCCTTTGGGTATCGCCACGCTGCGCTCACGATGACGCCGGATTCGTCTTTGCGAGCCCCCGGTTTATTGACTTCTCGAAAGCCGAAAACACAGGAAGGGGGCGCGGCAATCTGCCATTATCCCAACCAGAGTACAAGGTGGCTTTTAAGTAACTTTCGAATTCCTGTAATGACAAGGATAAAGGGGAGATCGCCACGCCGCGCACGCAATGACGAAAAATTGCTCCACGCAGGATGACAACGCGCCTCCTATTCCGCTGATGCGGAGTGCTGGTTGACGCCGAGCCTTTGATGGGTTAATATGGGTGTAATTCACGTTTGCCGGATTTCCATGGAGTGAAAATGAAATCAAATCGGTCAACCGTACAACGCACCCTGGTCCTCCTGCTCCTGGTTGGCGCGTTCACGCTCGGCGCCTGTGCCCCAAGCGCCACCCCCACCAGCGCCGCCGAATACATCGCGACCCAGGTGGCAGCGACCATCCAGAGCCGGGCCACCCAAAACATGGTGGAAACCCTGATCGCGCGCATGACATTGCAGGCTATGCCTACCAATACCCCGATCCCGACCCCAACCCCTACAAGTCCTCCACTGCCCACGCTCGCGCCTACGCTCGCCCCGACGGCGGTTTATTTTCCTCCAGCTGCCACGCTCACACCCTCACCGCAAGCATTATGCCTGAAAGCCGCTCTGGTTGCGGATGTCACCATCCCCGACGGCACCAAACTCAGCCCGGGCGAAACATTCACGAAAACCTGGCGCTTTCGGAACGCCGGCACCTGCGCCTGGAATACGGAATTCGACATCATATTCGTCAGCGGCGACCAACTCTCCGCTCCAGCGATCCTGGACTTCCCCGCGGCCGTCCCGGCGGGCGGCACGGTCGATATCAGCATCAACATGACCGCCCCCTCCAGCGCTGGTACCTACACCGGAAACTGGGCTTTTACCGGTCCCGGCGGGCAGGTCTTTGGCATTGGCGCGGATGGCAAGGGAAATTTTCAGGTCAAGATCGTGGTAGAATAAGCTGTTTGATAATCAATAAACCGCTCGAAATCAGGGCGGTTTCTCATTGAAAAACCTGGTCGGGCTGACCTGAAGATGGATGCCCTGACACATAGATTAACATTGTTGGAGTGCATGAGGAGTATTGAAGATGAAAAAGACTAACAGCAGACTTTGGTTGACCCTGTTGAGCGGCGCGCTCATCCTGATTTTCGCGCTCAGCGCTTGCCAACCTGCCGCCGAGCAGACCCCCTCTCCCGAAGAAATTGCCCAGCGCGTGGCACTGACGCAGCAGGCTGCCGCCACCGAAGCTTTTGTGCAGACCTTGATTGCCAAAGTGGACGAGCTGAGCAACCAGCCCACCTGGACACCCCAGCCCACCTACACTCCCTACCCCACCCCTTCAGCGGCAGCGCCAACCGCCGCTGTTGGCACCACCCCGACTCAGGCTGCACAACCCACAACTGCCTCGGGCACCAAGTGCTACCAGATGGAGTTCATGGGCGACGTCAATTATCCGCCTGACACAGCGGTCAAAGCCGGCGAGAAATTTGTCAAGAAGTGGAAAATCAAGAACACCGGCACCTGCGCCTGGACGACCGATTTTGACATCGTCTTCGTGTGGGGTGACAAAATCGGCAAGAACGGCGATGTGACCTACCCCATCAAACCCGGAGATACCTACACCGTGTCTGTCGAAATTACCGCGCCTGCCACAGCCGGCACCTACATCGGCTATTGGATGATGACCGACAACCAGGGAGCGCGCTTTGGGTACGGCCCCGGCGGGGATTACTCGCTAGCGGTCAAAATTCAGGTCGTGAATTAAACCAGCTTTTCATCTGATAAACAAGCCGCCCATATGGCGGCTTGTTTTTTTTCAGCAATCTTTCTTTCTGTTAAAGATTTTAAGTATGCGGTGCCTTTGCACAGGTCTTAACGAATTGCTGTCATCCTGAGCGCAGCGAAGGATCTTTCTTTGATGTGCTGTCATCCTGAACGCAGCGAAGGATCTTAACTTCGGTACCGGTAAGATTCTTCGTCTGCGGCAGTTACCCTTTAGGGCACCAGGATGACAACAAAAGCGGGGAGATCACTTCGCTCTGCTCAGGATGACGTAATTCGTCAGTTCGCAGGAGAGCAGGCAAGCACAAAGCATGGCAGGCAGTACCATCCAACCGATACCCCACAAGGAACTCCGTCACGCAACGAACTACGGAAGCCAAGGTCAAACAGATTTTCCATCTCCCCGGAACAAATCACACGCTCTATTCGTCTTGAAAATGATGTATGATGTGTTTACGCATTAAAGGAGTTTAAGATGAAAACGAAAAGGAACTCACTGGGACTTTGGGCAGTCGTTCTCGTGCTGATCAGCGCTCTGGTCCTCTCCGCATGCAACGCGCCTTTCGCCCCTACGCAAAACCTTGACGACGCGGTCCAGCGGGCAATGCAAACCCTGCAAGCCCAGGCCACCCTGGAAGCTTTCCAGACTATGGTTGCCCAGATGACCCCCACCGTACCGGCGTCAGCTGTACCACCCACGCAGCCCCTGCCCGGGCAGACCGAGGCAGCGCCTACGGATACCTCGGTGCCTCCGACCTCCGTGCCTCCTACGGTTGTGATTACCCCGATCCCC
>JBCFBH010000053.1:0-11773 GCA_038562595.1 Anaerolineaceae bacterium | reverse complement strand
CATCCAGCGCGTCCTTGAGGGTGGCGCGGTCCGTGGAAGGAATCGATTCGTCCCGCCGCAGACTGAAGCTTTCGAATGTTTTGCGCGCGTGCAGGTTCAGGCTGGAAAGTTCGGGGTGCCCAATGTCATCAGCGGGATTGCGGAAATCAGTCGCCAGGATTTCCACACGTGTGACCAGTTCAGGGTCCATCAAGCGGGAGCGGATTCTGCCCTCAAACGAGCTCAAGGCGTTGTTGCTGGTAATTACCGTCGCTAGTTTATTGATGTAGCGGTAATTTAGAATTTGAAAGAGCTTTTCCTGCGCCCAGGTGGTGGCGTTCTGCGTACCAAAATCATCCATCACCAGCAGCGGCACATTGCGGATTTTCTCAAAGCGTTCCTCAAACGAATCGGAAGCGTTGTCGGAATAGGCGAAGCGCAGCCAGTCCAGCAGGTCCGGAACGGTCAGAAAGAGGGTTTCCACCCCGATGGCGACCGCTTTATTCGCTATCGCGGCTGCCAGGTGCGTCTTGCCGCAGCCGAAGCGCCCGAGCAGCAGCAGCCAGCCCTGCAGGGTTCCGGCAAAATGCGCCGCGCTGTTGTAAGCCTGTTCAAGCGAATCCGCTTGCTGCACTGCCAGCCCAACGCGCCCACGGGGTTTAAAGTTCTCAAAGGTTTTTTCCTGCAGGGTGCCGAGCCTGCTCAGTTCGTACAGTTTTTTCTGGCGGTCTTCCGCCAGTTCGCGCGCTCTGCACACGCAAACGCGCAGTTTGCCAAATTCGGGGTGCCCGAAGGGCACATCCTTGCCCACAAAGCCGACGCCGTGACAGTACGGGCAGTCCGGGTCGCCGGGGAGATCTGAATTCCCGATGTTCTGAAGCTTATCACTCATGTTTTTTTCTGCGCCTTTGGTCTTCATAGAGCTTTCGGTATTTTTCAAGATATCCTTCAGTCTCTTTCGGTTTATCCGCGCGTCCTTTTTCTTTCCAGGTCTTCAGGATGGCACGCACATAGCGCCAATTGCGGATATTGCGCTCCACCGCCTCGCTGATTGCGTCCTCAATCCAGTCCGCGGGGTATTCCAGCGCGTCAGCTTTCAGCATTTCAGCCATCATCGGCGTCAAGGGACCGATATTCGCCTCGTACAGCCGGAAAATATTTGGTCGTTGCGGCGCGGGCAGTTGACTCACCACATTGAGCTGCTCTGGGGTGATATTTCCCGCCTGCAGCCGTACGAGCAGGTCTTTTCCGCATGGAGTTCCCGGCAGAAGCAGGTCTTCATTACAGAGCAGAAAACCCGCCGCCAGCGCTCCTTCCAGCGCGGACTGGGTTCGGGCGGCATCCTGGCGGAAAAGCGTCAGGTTCAGCGCTTCCGCCAGAGTCTCCCTCTTCACCGCCTGGCTGCCTTCCTCGGGTTTGCCCAGCAGCCTGAAGAAAGCCAGAACTGCCAGCAGTCCGTCCGCTGTAAGGGACATTTCCGCGGCGCGTTCCAGCAGGTCCGCGGGCAAAAACCAGGCTGTGGCCGGGTCTCCGCCAAAACCGCCGGTAGGGAGAGCTGTGTTCATCGTCAAAGCGCCTAATCCGGCACCGCGCCGTAATACTGGTCGCGGAACATCGCCAAACGTTTCTGGAAAACAAGCTCTATGCCCGGGTCCGTCGGACCGTTGCGGTGTTTGGCAACCGCCAGCCTGGCAATCGTGTGCAACGGGCTGCTTTCTTCCGAGTTGGGCTGGCTGATGAACATGACAATATCCGCGTCCTGCTCCAGGCTGCCGGATTCGCGCAGGTCGGATAGCATCGGCTGCCGGTCCGGGCGGGACTCAACCGCGCGGGAGAGCTGCGCCGCCGCGATGACCGGCACCTTAAGTTCGCGCGCCAGCACTTTGAGGTAGCGCGAAATATAGGAAACTTCCTGCACGCGGTTGTCCGTTTTCACTTCCGCGGACATCAGCTGCAGATAATCCACGATGACCAGGTCCAGGCCGTATTCCATCTGCAGGCGGCGGCATTTTGTGCGCATCTGCAGGGGGGTGATGGCCGGCGTATCGTCAATGTAAATGTTGGCTTCGGCGAGCACGCCCAGAGCGCTCACGGAGCGGTTCATTTCCTCCTCGGAGAGCCTGGCGGAACGCAGTTTCTGGGAGTCGATATCCGTAGCCTGCGCCAGCAAGCGCTGAAGCATCTGTTCGGAAGACATTTCCAACGAGAAGACGGCAACATTGCGCTTGAGCTGCAGCCCCACATGTTTCGCGATTCCAATCAGAAAGCCGGTCTTACCCTGACCCGGCCTGCCGGCAACGATAATAAAATCGGACTTCTGCAGGCCGTCCAGAACTTTATCCACGGATTTCAGCCCGGTCTCAAGCCCCGAAACTACTCCGGTTTGCAGGCTCATCTCGGTCAGGCGGTCATAATATTGACCCGCGATGTCCTTAATCGGGACGAGGTCGTGCTTGTAGCGCTCCTGACTGACCCCGAAGATCGATTGCTCCGCCTGGTCAATCACCGTGTCCACGTTGATGTCTTTGCGGTATGCCAGTTTGGCAACTTCGTTGGCAGCCGTCAGCAACCTGCGCCGGGCAGCCAGCGCGCTGATGTTGCGCGCGTAAGCTTCCGCGTGCAGCGAGGAAGGCGCCTGGTTGGTCAGGCCAGCCAGGTATTCCACGCCGCCCACTTCTTCAAGATGCCCCTGCGCTTCCAGTTCCTGTTTTACCGTCAGCAAATCGAAGGTAGGGTCGCTGGAATACAGATTCTGGAAGGCCTGCCAGATCCACTGGTGGCTGCGATAATAAAAATCATCCGTCTGCAGGATGGAGGAAACATCCAGGTACTTAATCGGCGTGACTAATATCGCGCCGATAACCGCTTCTTCCATAGTCCGGTCGAAAAGCTGGTTAACGCCGGGATCCTCAGCATTACCGGAGTAAAAATCTTGATCGCTCATTCGCTCTCCAAATCTCCACCTGTCTTGAAGTTGGCTGGGAGGAGGATGACATGGTTTCAGGGAACCGGATTGGGACCGTCTTCCGGATTGTCGGGACCTGGCTGGTCCGTTTCTGTATCGTCAAGCTTGTTGAAAAACTCCTCGAACAGAGAGAGGTCTCCAGTCCCTTCTTCAGATGTTTCTGCGCCGCTTTCTTCCGGATGAATCTCAAGCTCCGGGATAATAGCCGCCCTGTCGAGCACCTCCCCGTCCACGAACACAGGCACACCGGTGCGAACCACCAGCGCGAGCGCGTCGGATGGACGGCAGTCTACGCGTTTTTGCGCGCCGCCCTGCTCAATGACCAGATTGGCGTAAAAAGTGTCTGATTCTAACGCGGTAATTTCCACAGAGAGCAGACGGGCATCCAAGGCGCCGAAAAGATTTTTTATCAGGTCGTGGGTCAGGGGGCGGGCGGTTTCAATTTTGTGCAGAACGATGGTAATTGCTTCAAACTCATAAAGCCCTATCCAGATCGGCAGGTAACGTTCCTGGTCTTTTTCTTTTAACACCACAATCCGGTCCTGGTTAATCAGGCTTACGCGTACACTTGAAATCAGGCATTCTCGCATTTTTTTCATGGCAACCTACTGCTGTGGAAGGTCAAAGTGGACCTATAAGATGATTTTATCACGCCGGGCACCCGCTTTCAATTCAAATCAGCCAAAAACCTGTTTGATCCTTGGGTTTTAAAGAGTCTCCGATTCTGAATTCCCCCTTGCGGAAATTTTTCAGCTATAATACCTTTACAAATCATTATCGGTATATTAACCGCCGGCAAACACAGGCTTCGGGGGCAATGTTTTTCTCGTCAGGCTCTATTAAAACATTGCTCCTTACAAATGGAAGCAAGTCGCGGTCGATTGGTCAGCAGATTATCAAGGATTGAGGCAGCTTTGCTGGAAAATTCCCAGGTTTCAATACTTTGCGTTGAGGGCAAGCGCAATAACCATTCTGCTTTTGCTCCGGACCTGGCACGCAAGGGTTACGCGGTCCGCGCGGTCAGCAGCGGCGCCCAGGGGATCGCTTTGCTGCCCGAAATTCTCCCGATGGTCATCATCATCAACGCGGCTTCACTGCGCACCAACGGCACCCGCATCGCCCGGCGCTTCAGGGCGATGCTGCCTGAATGCCCAATTGTGCTGATCGTCAAAAAAGGTTCGCCTGAAGACGAAGTTCCCGAAGCAAACATCGTCCTGGCGCTGCCCTTCACCGTTCAAAAACTGGTCAACCGCATCCGGACCTTCCAGACAATCGAGAATCGCCACCTGCACAAACTGGGCTCCTTGCTGCTGAACACGCGTTCCAACATGGTCACCTGCAACGGGAAAGAGGTGCATCTCACGCCGCGCCTTAGCAAACTTTTGTTACGCATGATGGAGGAGCCCAACAAAGTTCTCCCGCGCGAGGAACTTTTCCAGAAAGTGTGGGAAACCAACTACACCGGCGATACCCGCACGCTCGACGTCCATATCAGTTGGCTGCGCCAGGCCGTGGAAGAAGATCCGCGCCACCCTGCGATTATCCTGACGGAGCGCTCCATCGGCTACAAACTGCACATCCCCGAACACAAACCGAGCCCAGCAGACTAAACCCTGCCGATGAGTCATTAAAGCACGGACCTGAGCCGCGTTTTTCGTTTACAGGATTGCGCCTCTTTGAGGGAGAGATGGAAAGCTACAATAAAACAGCCGCCCTTTCAGGCGGCTGAAATGTTCCGAAAGAGGATTAATGTACGCCCATCACCAGCGCGAGCAGCAGCCCGCCGGCAATCACGCTCCCAAGCTGACCCGCGGTGTTGGAGCCCATCGCGTGCATGAGGATGAAGTTCGAAGGGTCTTCTTCCAGCGCCATTTTAGCGGAGAGCCTGCCCGCCATCGGGAAAGCGCTGATTCCGCAAGCCCCAACCAACGGGTTTACCTTGTTGTGGGTGATAAGCGCCATCAGTTTGCCGAAGAGCAGCCCGGCAACCGTGTCAATCACAAAAGCCAGCAGCCCCAACCCGAGAATCGCCAGGGTTTTCAGGTTTAGAAAACTCGCGGCGGTCATCGTTGAACCAATCGCCAGCCCCAAAAAGAGCGTGGCAATGTTGATCAGCTCATTTTGCGCCATCTTGCTCAGGCGGTCCACCACCAGAGCTTCGCGCAGCAGGTTTCCAAGCATCAGCGCGGCCATCAGCGGCGCGGCGTCGGGCGCCACCAGCGCCACCAGCAGCGTCACCAAAATAGGGAACACCACCAGTGTCAGACGGGAGACAGGCTTAGGCGCGTATTCCATGCGGATCAGACGCTCCTTGCGGGTGGTCATCAGTCTCATGATGGGCGGCTGGATAATCGGGATCAAGCTCATATATGAGTATGCCGCCACCGCAATCGGAGCGATGATTTCCGGCGCGAGTTTGCTGCCTACAAAAATCGCGGTAGGTCCGTCAATCGCGCCGATGACACCGATGGATGCCGCCTGATTAAGCGGGAAGCCCAGCAGCAGCGCCAGCAGAAGCGTGGCGTAAATGCCAAACTGCCCTGCCGCTCCCAGCAGCACCAGGCTGGGCTGGGAGAGCAGCGGGCTGAAGTCAATCATCGCGCCAACGCCCACAAAAATCAGCAGCGGAAAAAGTTCGGTCTTGATGCCGGCGTCGTAAATAACCTTCATAAAACCGACCTCGTTGGACATGCCCAGGTTCGCCAGCAGGCAGCCAAAACCAATCGGCAGCAGCAGCACCGGCTCGTATTCCTTGGCAATTGCCAGGTAAATCAGCACCAGCGCCACCGCGATCATTACCGCGTTCTGCCAACTAAAATTCGCGAAACCTTTCCCTAATTCGGTTACCAGGTTGGTGAAGTCCATGAATCCGTCCTTTTAAGCTTCAAAGCGGAAGAGCGGCTGGTTGTGCCGCACCTGGTCGCCAACAGAGACAAGTACTTCCGCGATGACCCCGTCCCGGCCGGCGCGGATGATATTCTTCATTTTCATCGCTTCCAAAACCAACAAAGGCTCTCCGGACTTGACCTGCGCGCCGGCTTTCACATGGATTTCAACAATCACGCCGGGCAGCGGAGCATTTACATCCCGCCCGCCGGAAGCCGCCCGCGGCGCGGCCGCGCTGGGCACAGCGCTGCTGGCAGCCATCTGGGGAGCAGGCGTATTCACGCTTGGGGCTTCGGCGGGCTCTTCCGGCCAGACTTCAAAGACTTCGCCGTCCACTTCCGCTTTTACGGGGCGCGCTTGCAGGTCGTCAATTTTTACTGCGTATGTTTTTCCCGCGATGCTGACGTTAATAATCATTTTTTCTGTCCTTTGCCTGGATTATGAAGGGTCTGCCGCATCCGCCCGCTCAAGAGCCACTGGCTTTGCCCCGGGCTGGTTTTTACGCGCGTGGCGCTGGTAGGGATTTGTTTTTCAGCCGCCAGCGCGAATGCCACGGCGGCAGCAGCTGCCTGCGCGGCAGATGACAGCGTGCCCGTACCTTGCTGCTCCCGGGTTTCTTCTTCGCCGCTCTCATCCTCTTTTTTCGGACGGCTGGTGAAGCGCACCAGCAGGACCATGATGCCCCATAGTGCGATAATCATCAGGAAAACCAGCCCCATGCCGAGCCCGGTAATCGATAAACCTTGCTGAAAGACTTCTGTCATAGCGCACCTGCCTTACAGTGGCATATTGCCGTGTTTGCGTGCTGCCGAACTCTCTACTTTGTTCGCCAGCAGTTCCAATGCTTCGATGAGCTTCTGGCGCGTCTGCGCGGGCTCGATGACCTCGTCGATGTATCCGGCGCGGGCAGCGGCGTAGGGGTTCAGGTACTTTTGGCGGTATTCTTCCTCCAGGCGCGCGCGCTCGGCAGCAGGGTCCTCCGCGTCCGCGATTTTCTTGCGGTGCAGGATGTTCGCCGCGCCTTCCGCACCCATCACGGCAATTTCCGCGCTGGGCCAGGCGTAGGTGATATCCGTGCCCAGGTATTTGCTGCTCATGACCACGTACGCGCCGCCGTAAGCTTTGCGCGTGACCACGCTGACCTTGGGGACGCTGGCTTCGGAGTACGCGAACAGCACCTTGGCGCCGTGGCGGATAACCCCGCGGTGTTCCTGGTCCACACCCGGCAAAAAACCAGGCGAGTCGACAAAGGTTACGATAGGAAGATTGAAGGCGTCGCAGAAGCGCACCATCCGGCTGATTTTATCCGCCGAGTCGATGTCCATCACGCCCGCCATGCTGGCAGGTTCCTGCGAAATGATGCCAACCGGTCTGCCGTCCAAACGCGCCAGACCCACAATGGCATTGGGCGCGAAGCCAGCCTGAATCTCGAGAAAAGAGCCGTTGTCCACAATCAGTTGAATGGCAGCGTGCAGGCTGTAAGGTTCGTTGGGGTTAAGCGGCACAAGCGCGTTCAGCGCCTCCGAGCGCCGCTTTGGGTTGTCGCCGCTCGCCACTACCGGGGCGGAATCGATGTTGTTGGCGGGCAGGTACCCCAAGACATGCCGGCAGAGCGCCAGCGCGTCTTTCTCACTGGGGCTCACCAGGTGCGCCGTGCCGCTGATGCCCAGGTGTACGTCCGCGCCGCCCAGAGATTCAAAGTCCACGTCTTCTCCGGTCACGGTTTTAATCACCTGTGGACCTGTCAGGAACATGTACGACTGCTTCTGAACCATGATGATGAGGTCGGTGAGCGCAGGCGAGTACGCCGCCCCGCCAGCGCAGGGACCCATGATCAGGCTGATTTGCGGAATAACTCCCGAGTATTGAGCGTTGCGCCGGAAGATTTCCGCGTATCCGCCCAGGCTTTTCACGCCTTCCTGGATGCGCGCGCCGCCAGAATCAATCATCCCGACGATAGGCGCGCCGTTCCTGGCTGCCAGGTCCATCACGCGGCAAATTTTACGGCTGTGCATCTCGCCCAAGGCGCCACCTTGCACGGTGAAATCCTGAGCGTAAACGTACACCGGGCGTCCGTCCACCTTGCCGTAGCCGGTCACCACGCCGTCGCCCAGCGTGGATTCAGCCTGAGGGTCATTTTGCTGGACTACCAGGGCTTCCAGTTCCCGGAAGCTGCCTTCGTCCAGCAGCAGCAGGATGCGCTCTCGCGCGGTTAGGCTGCCTTTGGCGTGCTGTTTGTCAATGCGGGCCTGACCGCCGCCCAGTTTGGCTTCAGAAAGTATCTCGTTTAATTGTTCCAAGCGGGGATCTACTTCAGACATACTGCTCCTTTGAGAGAACAAATTTACCTGGGCTGCCGATTGGAGGTGAGTTTTTGTCCGCAGCCACGATGGATAATTGTAACATCATCGCATACGGGTCGACCCGGAAAAGGCAATCGTTCTTTTCAGGAGACCAGCGCTGTCAATCGGTAAAACACCCGCACCATGGCCTGGGTATCGAGGGCACAGTAATTCAGAAGCGCGCGGTACAAAGCTTCCTTTTTTTCCGTGTCCTCACTATGCAGCATCTCCCACCATGCTTCCGAGGCTTGCCTGCCTTCGGATATTTCCAGATCCGGGTAATCCTGGCCTTCTGGGTCCAAAACAGGAAGGACTTTTTTGATGGACCAACTTCCCCTTAAGCCAGGATGGATATAGAGCCCTTCTTTAATACTTTCTGCCAGATCCACAATTCTCTCATTCAGATCTTCAAGGAAGCTCGCAAATTGTGGATGCAACGCAGCCATCTCTCGATTGCGAGTCATTTCGAAGCTTTTATTCCACACGAGCACACTGCCTTCTGATGCAATAGCGGCTTGCAAGGCAGATAAGAGTTCCCGAGATGGTTCCTGGAGTCCGGTGTGAACATATTCCCGATGCATTGGGGATGCAGTTGAGTCTTCCAGGGAATCAAGGGAGAACTGAAAGACAGCCTCCTGGTAAGGTCGATACCCTTCAAACAAGGGAATCGCCGAGCCGTAGCTTTCATAATCCAGAAAATGCAGTGGATAACGAAGCTTGGCAAGTTTTTTTTGGATACCCGCCCGATCTACGTGGACTGTTCCAGCGCGGACAGTCTTTATATAGCCGCGCTGCTTATTGCTGAGTGGGAAGTCGTCAGGCACATCCCGGGCGTCAAAGACACCAAGTGCCTCCAGCTTGAGCTTTTGGGTCTTGTGTAGTCCGGGAATTTCATAGATGGATAGAGGCACTTGCAGCGGGTAACAGAGCTGCGGGCAGGGGCAATCTTTTGGCGTGTAGCAGTGTTGCAGCTTGTCCGGGTTATCCTGGAGCGCTGCATCAAGGGCAGCCTGACGCAAATTTTCGACGCTTTCAAGTTCGGCCAGCACCAAATCGGTCACATTCTCTACCTGGAACAACTGTTCAACATCGAGTTCAGCTCCTCTTCGGTAGTTCCCATCCAACAACACGAGAAACACGTTGCGCAGCGGTATGCTGGTCGAGATGACAAGATACTGAAATGCGCAGTCCTTCAGGTGTTCAGGTTTCACGTTAGTGGAAGCTTTTATTTCGTAAAGGTCTGCGCCCTCGCTGTCTGCATCCCTCACAATCAGGTCAGCTCTGGCAAAGAAATTCCCATCGACAAAACTCATCTGTTCCTGCAGCAGGTCTCTACTTAATTCACCCCCAAGACGCTGTTTTAGAAATTGCACAGCCTGCGTTTCCACTTCGTAGCCTTGACGTTGCAGGTTGCTACTAAGCGATGAGGAAACCGGATTTATCGGAGTGTGTATTGATGCCCAGAGATGCAGCGGCGAATCCAGGTACTGACGGAAATGCGTTTTCGTCAAAAGGAATTGCTGCGCGCTGTCTCTCGGTTGGTTATTTCCCGCAATCATTTCTCATTCCCTTTTGGGAAGATCCTGTTTAACCTGCCCATAGAATGTGCCAAAATGTTCGCAAACTGTTTTTCAAGCTGTTTTATGGGATTACGGCGTAGTACAGCTCGCTCCCGAATGCCAGGTACACATTGCGGTTGGACCCCACATGAAACGCGGTGACCGGACGCCCGGGCAAGCTGCCCCCACCCGACCCCGCGCGCAGCACGCGGTTCAGGTTCAGGCGCAGGCTGAACTGGTAAAGCTCCGCCCGTTCAGCCGCCAGATAATACAACGACGGGTCCGGGGGCGGCGAGTAGCTCAACTGGCTGAAACGCAGCGCGTCAAAATCAAGCGTCCCGGCTTCCGCGCCGCTGCGCGCGTCCTGATAGATATACGGGTCCTCGCATTCCACTGTGCCAGTAACGTTCGATGCCAGACAGTGCGAACTGTGTCCATCCGCGAACAGCAGGAACAGCTCATCCCCGCTTACTGCTGCCGCGACTGCCTGCGAGAGCTCCACCGGTTTTTCCTCGAAGTAGGAATCCGGCGCGTCGGTGTAGTTCATGCTCGCGCCGCGATAAATCCAGAGCGCGTTCTTGACCGGGTCCAGGATAAACAAGCGGCCGGCATCATACAGCACCGCGCCAATCCTGCCAAAACCTCCGTCCGGAGGGATTAACGTAAACGCCTTGGGTTCCTTATCCACACCGCAAAACAAGCCGTTCCCATGCGCGTCCAGCGCCAGGATGGGCGCGCGCGCCGCGTTATTAATCGGCACGGAGAGCACATCCACCAGTTGCCCAACTCTGACGCCCTCATAGACTCCCGGTTGGCAATTAAACTCCATATCCAGCGCGAACCCGCTGCTGGATGGGTTGAGATGCAGCACAACGCCGCTTGCCTGGTCCAGCAGGTAGAGGTCGGTGCCAATCGACACAATCCGGGAGATATCCAATCCGGTAAGCAGGGTCGAAGCGTAGGCGGGTTTGTAAACCAGACGCACAGCGCCATCCAGCACGTCCAGCGCTTCCTGCGCCTGCACGCGCAAAGCCCGCAGTTCGCTGCTCTGGCGGTAACTTTCCGCCTGGTCCACCCAGGAAAGCACCTCGTTCCAGGCTTCTCTCTGCGCGCCAGCGCCTTGCATGGCGGGGGCATTGTTGGCGGCAGCCTGGGCTTGCGCCAGCAGATATTCATACTGGTTTCCTCTGCCCTGGCTAAAATATATGGCTGAAAACAGCCCCACCACTAAGAGCGGCACCAGAATCGCGAGCAGCAGCTTTGTCCCGCGTGAAAGTTCCGCGCTCCCGGTCGAAGCTTCTTCTGACGCTTTCTTTTCGCCGGTCAGAAAAGCCGCCAGCCCTTCGCCTAATTTGCTCATCGAGCCCGCGCCGTCCGCCACCTTGCGGTAGGCGGTCTGGCTGCGCTGTTTGCGCGCGGCTTTTTCCGCGGCGCGGTCGCGGGGGGCTTTCTCCGGCGTCTGTTCGCTGTAAAGCCGTGCCGACCGCCGCTTAGAGGTAGTAGGGGGTTCCGCCGTGGCCTGCTCGCTAATCAGTTCGGGTTGGTAGGCAGTGCCAGTCCCGCTTTCTACGGGCTCTCCCTCAGCGTCAGGCTCCAACCCAGTCTGTGGTTCGCTTTCCTGGGGCGCAGTCTCTCGCGATTCCGCAAGCGCAGCAGCCTTCTCCGTTTCCGCTGGCGCCGGGGCTTCCTCAAGCGGCGGGGGTTCTGCCGGGGCGCTTTCCGGCTCATCCACCATCTCAGCCGCCGCAGCCAACTGTGGCTCACTTGCCTCTATTGGTTGCTCCGGGATGCTTGGTTCTTCAGGTATGGTTTCCACGCTCTCCCCAGCTGGGACCGCATCCACCCAGCGCGCCGTGCCCTCGCCCGCTCGCAGCTGCGCCAGGCCGACTTCGGCCGTCAGGGGGCGGCTGGAATCCAATTCAGCCAGCAGAGCGCTCAGCTCAGGCTGCGAAACCTCGCTGCCGCCCAAAAAAACGACGGGGAACTGTGTGGAAAACAAAATGACATCGCCTTCGTCCACCGCCTGCTGGAAAAAACGGATG
>JBCFBH010000052.1:0-12176 GCA_038562595.1 Anaerolineaceae bacterium | reverse complement strand
TGTCCGCCGGACACAGGCGGTCAAAAAGCGCCCTGTCGCTCTGGTTGGACTCATGGAACATGCGTGTGTCAATCGCCGCGGCCAGCAAGTTGTTGGCGGCGGTGATGGCGTGGATATCACCGGTGAGATGCAGGTTAAAGTCTTCCATCGGGATGACTTGCGAATAACCGCCGCCAGCAGCCCCGCCCTTGATGCCAAAGGTCGGGCCCTGTGAAGGTTGACGGATGCAGGTGAACACGCGCTGCCCCAGGTGCGCACCCAGGGCCTGGCTCAAGCCAATCGTGGTGGTGGTTTTGCCCTCACCCAACGGGGTCGGGGTGATGGCGGTAACATCGATGTATTTTCCATCCGGAACGTCTTTCAGCCGCTCCAGCACATCCAGTTTTATTTTCGCCTTATAGTCCCCATAAAGCTCAATTTCTTCCGGCAGCAAGCCGGCTTCTTCCGCCACCTGCGCGATGGGTTTGAGCACAGCAGCCTGCGCGATATCAATATCCGCGGGGACGGGCTGCAGCAGGGTCAATGCCGTAGGGGTAAATCGGCGTAATCCAGGTTTCTGTTTAAAAGATGTCACTTTGCTCCTTTGTTTACTGCCCGATAATTGCCGAGGCCGGCAGAGTGGCAGATGTGTAGACTGTCAGGGTTTCAGGGTCGCCCAGAAACGCCACAGGTACTGCTACGCGCAGTGAACCGTTGGGCGGGACGCGGTCGGTCAGCATTTGCCCGCCGCCTACAATTTCCCCCTGCGGGTTTTTTATCAGCACGGTTACCAGCACTGTGGAAATGCCGGCATTCAGATTATTCAACACATTCACGCGCACCAGAGGGCTATCCCCCTCAATATCCAGCAGCGGCTGCGAGGTAGAAAGCGGATTGTACGCCAGCGAGTACTCCCCAAACTCACCCGGCACAATCAGCAGGTCCACTTTGCTCGCGCTCACCGTTTTCGGCAGCTGCAGCACGCCCGGGGAAAAGTTCAGCGTCTCGTCCGGGAGAATCATGTTGATAAAGTCCTTCGCCACCAGGCAGACCCTGCCTTGCGCGTCGGAAACTGTGAGGATGTAGAACGTGCCGGTCAGCACGCGGTCGGTGATATTTGTGAGCACAGCGCCGCCTGCCAGCTGCCCGGTATCCGTGGTCACGAAGCTCCAGTCTTCCACCTTAACGTTGTTCCACCACTTCCCACCAGGCAGCGAGGCCGAATAGGCGGAGAGCGTGGGGTAAATCTCCACGCGCACGGGGGCTTCCGTCACGGTGGCCGGCACGCTCACCCCGACTGTGTCCTCAGGCGGAACGAATTCCATGTATCCGCTGCCGCCGCCCACAATTTCGCCCTTCGCGTTGTAGGCGATAGCGTTTATGGAGACTTCCGTGTAGGTAAGCTCATCCGCGTTGCTCAACCAACCAGTCAGCTGCGCGGAGTCTTCGTCCACGATAAATGCCGGGTCGGCAATGGTGAACGGCTGCTGCAGCTTTAGTTTCGGATCCTCAGCCCCGCCAGTGAAGCGCAGCTCCACCGAGGCGGCCTGGGCGCCTGCCAGCAGGTCAAATTCGCGCACCAGTGCGCTGGTCTGGCGCGGCAGAAGCCATGGGATAGCGCCGAACTCCTGCGCAAGGCGGAGACCTGTGGCATCCAGAACCAGCACTTCGTACTGCACATCTCTGAGCGACGCGCTTTCCAGGTTGTTCCGGAACTTGGCGGCTACAACCAGGTGGTTATCCAACTGCACGTGCTGCAATTCGCTGATTTGCACCGGATTGGGCGCCTCAAAATTAACCGTCGCGGTGGGGTTGAAGGGAACGGGCGAAGGGGTCCAGGTGGGCTCGCCGGGCTGCGGCGTGCTAGCGATGGGGCTTGGGATTGGCGTGGATGCTGCTGTGGCTGTGTTCCCGGGCGTGGACTTTAGAGGCGCGCAGGCGGCAAGGAGGCTGAAGGAAAATAATATAGAAACCAGCAATATTCTAAATGCTGTTCCATGGGGGGTGTGGTTTGAAAGCTTTTCAGAAGATGTGGTCATGTTTTCGCGAGATAATCCAGCGCTCGTCTATTTCCAATGCAGGCTGATGTAATTCTACTATTGTTTCGCCAGCGGGGTTATGGGAATAGACAAACCCGGTTATGGGATTAGACAAACCCGGTTCATATGCATGAATGTTATATATATTGACTGGAAAGCCACCTACATCAAATGTTATTACTAAGGGCTTTCCCTCGTCATCGGCTTTATGATGCGCCTTAGCAGATTTAACCCAGCCTCAGTTATTACTTTTTCCATTTTCCTTAACCACCAAATCTATTGCAGCCCCGCTTCCTCAACTAACTCGGGGTTGATTTTCCGAAGCCGTTTAGCGGACTCCATTACATTCTTAGTTGGAATCGGACCATTTGGATAATACTGGTCACGCTCTGATTTGGGCATATCCATGACTTGTTTGCAATGGATAATGTAATTTTGGAGAATTATCTCGTCAGCTTGAATACGTCTGCGTTCTGCCAGTGTAGGTTCGCCCAGCTTCTTTAATATGATACTGAGTTGGTTAAAATACCAAGGTGGTTTTTTTAGATCTGGATCATAATTACTTTCAATCTGTGCAACTATTTGTTCAAGTATTAATCTCGCCTCAACATAGTTGCCTGATTTCTTTAAGCTCTCGATATGTTCAATCAACTGATCAATGTTTTTAAGATCCAATTAGCCACCCACCCCTCAATAAATAGGATCGCAATCACAAATCGGATTGTTTTACCTTTTTGTAGGGCGGGTGGGGGTCGAACCCACACAGTGTCTCCACCGACGGATTTTAAGTCCGTTGCGTCTGCCTATTCCGCCACCGCCCCAGATTTCCCGATTATTTTACCACTGAAGCAGCAAATATTCTCCCAGCTCTCCCCGCTGCTGCCGCCGCTCTGCACCCCGCATGCCAAATTTCCCCGGGACCAAGCCTGCATGGACTATAATTCCGCCATGCAGCTCTCCCCCCTCGCGTGGTTCCTTTCCTTCCTGCCGGTGCTGGTTGTCATCGTCCTCATGCTCGGCTTGCGCTGGAGCGGGGCGCGCGCCAGCGCCGCGGCCTGGCTCAGCGCCATTCTCGTCAGTCTGCTGGCTTTTGGGGGCACCTGGCGCCTGCTCGCCTGGGCGCAGCTCAAAGCGCTCTGGATGGCGCTGGACGTGCTCTACATCGTGTGGGGCGCGCTCCTGCTCTACCACCTGGTGCAGGAAGCCGACGCGATCCAGGCCATCAGCTCGCGCCTGCCCGCCATTTCCTCCGACCGCGGTCTGCAGGTGCTGCTGGTTTCCTGGCTGATGGTCTCCTTTCTGCAGGGCATGGGCGGCTTCGGTGTCCCGATGGCGGTTTGCGCGCCAATTTTGGTGGGGATGGGCTACAGCCCAATCACCGCGGTGGTGATGACGGCGCTTGGGCATGCCTGGGCAGTGAATTTCGGCTCGATGTCCACCGCGTTCACCTCGCTTTTGGTGGTCACCAAGCTGCCCGGAGAAGCGCTCGCGCCCTTCTCCGCGCTGCTGCTTGGCCTGGCCATTCTGCCTGCCGGCGCGCTGGTGACGCTGATTGGCACGGGTTGGAAAGGCTTGCGGCACAGCTTCCCGGCGCTGCTCGTGATTTCGGCGGTGATGGCGTGTGGTCAGTACCTGCTGGCGGTGAACGGCTTATGGTCGCTGGGAGCCACCGGCTCTGCCGTGCTCGGGATCATTGCCCTGCTCCTGCTCACGCGTCTGCCGCGTTACCGCGCTGGCACGCAGCCTGCTTCCGCGCCAACTGGCACTCCCGCGGAACAGGCCGGTTTCTGGTGGCGGGTGTCTCCCTACCTGCTGCTGATGCTGATTGGCTTCGCCGTGGTGCTGATCAAACCGCTGAACGCCTTTCTGAACCAGGTGAGCGTACAGCCGCATTTCCCGGGCCTCAGCACCGCGCTGGGTTGGGTCAGCCCGCCGGAAGAGGCGCGCGCTTTCCACTTTTTCTCGCACCCCGGCACAATCCTGCTCTATACCTGCCTGATTTCTGCTTGTATCTATTCCGCCAAAGGCCTGCTCACGCCCGGCGCGCCTGCCAGAATTTGGCGCGCGGTGCGTGCAAGCGCCCTGGACGTCAGCCTGGGGGTAATCGCGATGGTGGGCGTGGCGGCAGTGATGACCGCCAGCGGAATGACCAACCTTCTGGCGCGCGGGCTGAGCCAGAGCATTTCCCGCATGGTGTATCCGGCTGTCGCGCCGTTTATCGGCGTGCTCGGCGCGTTTCTGACTGGCTCGAACAACAATTCCAACGTGCTGTTCGGCGTGCTGCAGATGGAAACCGCCCGCATGCTGAACCTGAACATCCCGCTTATCCTTGCCGCGCAGACCGCCGGCGGCTCGCTGGGCAGTGTGATGTCCCCCGCGAAGGTAATTGTGGGCTGCAGCACGGTGGGCCTGACCAACCAGGAAGCGCTGGTGATGCGCAAGCTGGTGCCAATTGAGCTCATTCCGGTCGGGGTGGTTTCCCTGGTCGCGCTGCTGATTTCCTTGCTGGTGGGCGGGGGCTGACCTCTCCCGTTGCCCGCAATCGGCGGATGCAGGTTTTGCGGTTTTCGGTTAAACTTTTCCCCAGGTCAAGATGAGCACTCCACGCGGCAGAAATCTCCAGATACTGTTCAAGCGCATGCCCGCCTTCGCGGCGGGTGAAATCCCGGACGTCCGCATTCGTGGGGTCAGCATGGATTCGCGCACTGTCCGCCCGGGTTGGCTCTTTGCCGCAATTCAGGGCAAAAGCGCGAACGGCTACGACTATATTCCGCAAGCGCTTGCCAACGGCGCGGCAGCGGTGATGGGCACGCTCCCCGCCCCGACCGGGCTGAACGCGCCTTACCTGCAAATCGCCGGGGATATCCACGCGGCGGTGGCTTACCTGGCTGCCGCCCTGCACGACTTTCCGGCGCGCAAGCTGCGCATGATTGGCGTGACCGGCACCGACGGCAAAACGACCACGACTTCCATGATTTACCACATCCTGCGCAGCGCCGGCATCCGCGCCGGCATGGTTTCCACCGTCAGCGCACAGATTGGTGAGCGCGTTCTTGATACCGGCTTCCACGTCACGACGCCCGAAGCGCCGGATATCCAGTCTTACCTAGCAGAGATGGTGCGGGCGGGGCTGACCCACTGCGTGCTCGAAACGACTTCTCACGGCCTGGTGCAGGGGCGCGTGATTGCCTGCGATTTTGACGCCGCGGTGATAACCAACGTGACGCACGAACACCTCGATTATCATGGTTCGTACGAAAACTACCTGCACGCCAAGGGCATGCTGTTTGAAAGTCTGGCACATACGCCGCGCAAACGCATCGGCAACCTGCGCGCCGCTGTATTGAACAAAGACGACCAGTCTTACGCGACCCTCAAGCGTGTTTCCCCGCCGCGCCAGGTCAGCTACAGCATGCGAAACGAAGCGGACCTTTGGGCGGAGGCTATTGACAACCAACCCACAGAGCTGGCTTTTACCTGCCACTTTGGGGAGGGAAAGACCCTGCGCGTGCGCACACCCATGACCGGCCTTTACAATGTTTCCAACAGCCTGGCCGCGTTGGGTTTGTGCGTAAACCTGTTGGGCGTGCCGGCGGAAACCGCTGTGCAAGCCCTGGCCAGCATCCCCGGCGTGCCCGGGCGCATGGAACGCATCGACCTGGGGCAGCCCTTCAGCGCGATTGTGGACTTCGCCCACACGCCCAACGCGCTCTCACGCGCGCTGGAAACCGCGCGCGAACTCACCCGGGGGCGCGTGATTGCGGTGTTTGGCTCCGCTGGGTTGCGCGACCGCGAAAAGCGCAAAATGATGCCGGCGGTCTCCGTCCGTCAGGCAGACCTGACCTACCTCACCGCGGAGGATCCGCGCACGGAATCGCTGGACGCCATCCTGCAAGACATGGCCGACGCGGCTGTGGAAGCTGGCGGGCGCGAGGGCGAGAACTTTTGGCGCGTGCCCGACCGTGGGGAAGCAATTCGCGCGGCTGTGCGGGCTGCCCATCCAGGTGACCTGGTGATTGTGTGCGGCAAAGGGCACGAGCAGTCTATGTGCTTTGAAAAAACCGAATACGCCTGGGATGACCGGCAGGCGGTGCGCGCCGCCCTGGCCGAACTGCTGGGCGTGGCGGGTAAACAAATGCCCTGGCTGCCCACCAGCAAAGAAAAACCCAGGATTCAGCCGGGAAATTAGATTTTCGCGCATCCATCCCGCGCGATTTTGTTCTTTACGCGCGCAGGCAAACGCCTCTGACCAAGCAGCCTTATTTCTTCCGTTTCGCGCGCAAGCGGCGGGCGCCCTCCCCCAACATGCCGCCGTTATAACCACCCAGAACGCACACCAACCCCACCAGCGCCGCCAACACCAATGAGCTGCTCCAGATGCGCAGCACCGAGAGTACCAGGCCGGCCAGACCGCCGTACACGCCGTAAGTCGCCCCTCTGCCGTCCGCCGCAATCTGGCTCATCACAAAACCGATCATCAGCGCGCCCAAAAATGTCCCCAGCATCAGCGTGGTATCAATGCCGCTCATCAGGTCGCCGTAGGTCAGCATCAGCCAATCCACCAGGCTGAAGAACGCCAAACCCACCGCGATATTCAGGACCGCGGAAAGCACCAGAAAAGCAATTTTTGTACCGCGCGGGTCAAAAGGAGAAAGTCGTCTGTAATTATTCATCGCATTTCCTGCCGGCCGGCATTGAAGCCCGCGCCGTGTTCACAAAATCAGCTTCAAGGGCTGGGAAGGCATATCCAAGCTCCCTGGCGGAAAAATCCGGGTCAAGCAAAGCCGGGAGGGTTTGCCACACCACGAAAAGCGCCAGGCACAGCCCGCCTTCCCGTCCCTGGATGCTGTGCGCGAGGGTAACGAGCCGGTCGCCCAGCTTCGCCTGCGCTTTGCGCAGCGCTACGAGCGGCCCGAGTTTTCCCGGAACTTTCCCCAGAGGCTGCAGGAACTTGTGCCAGCTAAGATTTTCCATGCTGACCTGAAGCCCGCGCGCGAGCAGCTCCAGCGTGGTACGGCAGCCCAAAAATCCAGCCGCGGTACTGAAACGTACATTCATGGGGAAAATTATAGCACGCGAGGCAGCCCGGTTGCTGCGGATTTTCGGTTACAAGCCGTTCAGGCTGCTTCTTGGCGGAGAACACCCCTCCATTCCGCCCGCCGGAATGCCTTCGAGCCGCGAGTCACTCCTTTTGTTGGGGGCCAGCCGCTCTGGGTACACGCCAAAATGCCGGCGAAAAACATTTCTTGCAATCTGCGAAGCTCCCAACCCCCAGCCCTTCATTCTATAAAAGACAAACACCCTGTAGACAAAAGCTTGCCACAAAGTCCAACAGGAGCGTCTCGCGCCGGCCTGAAAAACAAAAAAAGCGGCCTTCAGCAAGCCAGGTCAGATACGAAGAACATGGCTTCAGATTTGTCAAACTTCCAGCCTCCCGCGGGGGATACTATCCGGGTGCCAGCACTGCTACCAAAGCAAACCCTTCCCTGGCTTCCCGCAGGGAAGAACCACAAAAACGCGGCCCGAGAAAAACCGCGTCAGCTAATCCCATCAAACCGCGGCTGTATCACTCAGCCAGCGGGAAATATTTCTCCAGCGCCAGCGCGTCCAAAGTTTCCAACACTTCTTCCGCCAGGGAAAAATCTTGCGCGGCAGTCACGGCGTTGGGCACCGCCACCACTCGGATGCCGGCGCGGCTCGCCGCCAGCACGCCGTTGTGGGAATCTTCCAGCACCAGCGCCTGCTCCGCCTTAATTCCCAAACGCGCTAATACAGTCAGAAAGATTTCAGGAGAAGGCTTGCTTAAATGCACATCATCAAAGGTTACGATGACGTCGAATTTGTCAATCAACCCCAGCCGGCGCAGGTGCCCCCGCACCCACTCGGCCGGAGAGCTGGAACCCACTGCCAGCCGCAGCCCCGCCGCGCGCGCCCGGGCGATAAGCTTTTCTACCCCGGGCAGCGGCAGGTCCTGCGCGATGCACGCCGCGGATTCCCGGCGGACGCGCTCGATCAACTCCTGCGCGGTCACGCCGTGGTCCATCAGCCGGGCAAGATACACCGCCGGTTGATAGCTAACATTCTCCCAACTGCCGATGGTGCCCAGATAGGCGTGATGGTCAAAGCGTCCGCCGGCCTCCCTAAAGAGTCGCTCCCATATCCGTACTTCAGGGCTCTCCGTATCCAGGATGAGTCCGTCAAAATCAAAAATGAGCGCGCCAATCTGGTCCCGCACGCGGATTACTGTCAGCCCTTCTTAGCGGTTGATGCCGGTCCGACCCCAGTAGCCACTTTGGCGGGGAACGACGTCTTCAATGGTAATGAACGCGCCCGGATCCTGTTCAAGCGCCAGTTTTTCCACATCCGCGGCAAGTTTACGCTGCACGGAGCAATCCAGCAAAGCCACCTTGCCGTCGCGTCCGTACGCGGGAATTTCGGTCACCGCGAAATCGTGCGTGCGCAAAGTCTGCGCGATTTCCTTCCCCATGCCGCGGCTGATGATGCTGATATGGGAGTAGCCAATCGCCAGGCGTTTTTCAATTATCATCCCCACCACATTGCCTGTGGCAAAGCCGCCAGCGTATGCCACCACCTTGAGAACATTATCCAGGTCATCCAGCACGGCGCCCATAACAACCACAAACAGGATGGACTCGAAAAAGCCAAGCACCCAGGAGAGTGTTTTCTTGTCGCGCATGGTCAACATAATGCGCAGCGTATCCATTGTATAGTTGATCAAACGCAAAAAGAAAATCAACAGCGCGCCAACAATGGGTGTAACATTTTGGAGGAAGTTCATAAAACAAAAATCCTTCTGCCCTCTTACGCCTGTGGGGGCTCTTTGGCCGTAGAAATCGCGGGCACGTAGAGGTCGTTAATATATTCCTTGAGCATGCGCGTCATCGAGAATTGCGGCGCCAGCGTTTTGATGTTTTCCTTGATGCGCCCAATCCAATCGCCCGGCAAACCGTCGGCTGAGCGCTTGGTGTAGTAGAGAGGCACAATTTCGTTCTCGAGAGTATCATACAGGCTTTGCGCGTCGGCGTCATCCTGTTGGTCCGGGTCGGCATACTCGCTGTGATTGCCAATAGCCCAGCCGTTCGCGCCGTTATATCCTTCAGCCCACCAACCGTCTAAAACGGAGAAGTTGAGCGTGCCGTTCAGCGCAGCTTTTTCACCGCTGGTGCCAGAAGCCTCGCGCGGTCGCCGGGGAGTGTTCAGCCAGACGTCCACGCCCTGCACCAGGTAGCGTGCCATGTCCATATCATAATCGTCCAGAAAGACCAGCCGTCCGCCAAAGCGCGCGTCCTTCACGTGCTGGTAAACCTCTTGAATCAGGCGCTTGCCGGGTTCATCGGCGGGATGCGCCTTGCCGGCAAAGATAATCTGAACAGGTTTGCGTTCGTTGCAAACGATGCTCAGCAGCCGATCCACATCTCTGAAGAGCAGGTTGGCGCGTTTGTACGTGGCAAAGCGGCGCGCAAACCCAATCGTCAGGGCGTACGGGTCCAGAAGTACGCCGCTGGCGACGGTCTGCACCGGATGCACGCTGGTGGTTTTCCACTGCGCCCGCGCCCGGCTGACCATATACGCCACAAGTTTTCGTTTGAGGTGCAGCCGGATGCGCCAGATTTCCTCATCCGGAATATCATCAATTTGCTGCCACAGCTCCGGTTCATCGATGTGCTCTTTCCAGTCAGGGCCAAAATGACGGTTTAACATCAACGCGAAACGCCGCGCCAGCCAGGTGCCGGTATGCACGCCGTTGGTGATGTACGAAATCGGCACTTCATCCACAGGCGTATCAGGCCAAAGCTGCTGCCACATGTGCCTGGATACATCTCCATGTATTTTGGAGACGCCGTTGCGGTAGTTGGAAAGCTTAAGCGCCAACACTGGCATGCTGAAGGCCTCGCCGCCCCATTCCTGACGCACGAAGGCGATGTTCATGAACTCATCACGACTTAAGCCCAGCTGCGGCCAATACCCGGAGAAATACTTATCAATCAGCCAGATCGGAAACTCATCGTTGCCGGCAGGCACGGGCGTATGGGTGGTAAAGATACTGGAGCGCTTCACCTGGTCTACCGCTTCGGTATAGGTTTTGCCTGCCTGCATCAACTGGGAAACGCGTTCCAGGGTGAGGAAAGCCGAATGCCCTTCGTTCATATGGTAGATGGTGGAGTTGTGCCCCAGCGCCTGCAGGGCGCGCAAACCGCCAATGCCCAGCAGAATCTCCTGGGAGATGCGCAATTCGGGGTCACTGATGTAAAGGCGGTCGGTCAGTTGGCGGTCCTGTGGGTTGTTTTCAGGGATATTGGTCTGCAGGAGCACCAAGGTGACGCGCCCGACGTTCAGCTCATAAAGCCGCGCGAAAACTTTGCGGCCGGGAAGATCGATAGAAATCTTGATGGGCTCGTGATTCTCGTCATAGAGCGCGACCAATGGCAGGTCTTCATAAACGATCTGGACATGGCGGGCTTCCTGCCAGCCGTCCTCGGTGATTTTCTGGGAGAAGTAGCCGTAGGTATACAGGAAACCAACCGCCACCAGCGGGATGCCCAGGTCGCTGGCCTCTTTCAGGTGGTCGCCCGAAAGGACGCCCAGCCCGCCGGCATACACCATCAGCGATTCGTGCAGCCCGTATTCGAATGAGAAATAGGCGATTTCGTCATCCAACAGGTCCGGGTGATTCTTCGCGTACCAGGTTTTGCCGGTCTTCATATAGTAGTCGAACTCGCGCACGACGCGGTCGTACCGGTCGAGAAAATAGCGGTCCTGGGTCAGGTTTTCCAGGACGGTCGGGTTCACCGTGCGCAGGAAGACAATCGGGTTGTGGTTGCAGTTGTCCCAAGCAAGCGGGTCGATGTCTTTGAACAGGCGTGCGGTTTCAGGGTTCCAAACCCACCACAAGTTATGCGCCAGGTCAGCCAGGCGCTTCAGGCGATAAGGAAGATCGAAATGATTGGGCACTTCCCGGACTATTTTTTTCATTTGTCTCACTTTTAGCAAAGAACAGCCTGCTCGACGCAGGTTTTTGGGTTTTTTAGTTTTTAAGCGTAGCTATGATAACACAAAGCGGGATTTTGTGTCTGAATATGGCTCTCCAGCAAGTGGCCGCTTTTTTATGCATAGTCCGGAGCGGGTCGAATCAAAAGCAGCGTTTACTCTTCCTTAACGTATTGCAGGGAGCTTGCTCTCAAACCAGCAAAAACAGAAAAAAGGTTTCTTCGCTAACGCTCAGAACGACAAGGCAGGATGCGCAGGATGACAATTGTCATTCCAACACCTTGAAGGGGTCAGACCGAAACGAAAAAATACCTTGCCAACTGACTGGAGTCTCTCCAGCAGCGATGATGGCTGGCAAAGGCGCCGCCATCCCGAGCTTACGACATATAGCGGTATCAGAATTTTAGAATTACCCGGCGGGGGTGTAGGTCAAACCACCGCTCGGTCAGATGCGAGCGCAATCATTATTTCCCGACCTGAGCTTCCGCGCGCCACACTTCTCCGGGTTTGTTCATCCCCCGCCTTCCCGTGCAGCTCTTCAGCGGACCGTTCGGCCGCTCTGGCTTTTCCCGGAGCCGGCATAACTGGGCGCGCTCATGATCACCACCTTGCACAGGCGGGCATCCGAGAGCCGGCTTTGCAGGCGCGGGTCCATTTCTCCCGGTGCGTTCACCGTCGTGATGACCGTTGGCAGCTCCGCGTTGTAGCGGTAATTAAATAGCTGATAGATTTTTTCCCGCGCCCAGGGCGTGGCCGATTGGGTGCCCAAATCGTCCAGGATGAGCAGCCGCGCGCTGCGGATTTCCTCAAAACGCTGGTCCAGGCTGACGGAACTGTTTGGCGCGAAGGCCGCGCGCAAGTAGTCCAGCAAATCCGGCACCACCACCATCAGGGGCGGATTGCCCAGCTGCGCGTGGAAGTTCCCGATGGCGGCGGCCAGATGGGTCTTGCCGCAGCCGTAGGGTCCGATGAAAACCAGCCAGCCCTGCGGATCGCGCGCGAAAGCCTGGGCGGCATCCAGCGCGTCCGTGAGGGTGGCGCGGTCCGTGGAAGGAATCGATTCGTCCCGCCGCAGACTGAAGCTTTCGAATGTTTTGCGCGCGTGCAGGTTCAGGCTGGAAAGTTCGGGGTGCCCAATGTCATCAGCGG
>JBCFBH010000051.1:0-12568 GCA_038562595.1 Anaerolineaceae bacterium | reverse complement strand
AGGGCATTCTTGGGGAAGGGTAAAAAGAGTTTCGCTCATGTTCACCTGTTGTAATTTGTTTTGCGCCCATCTTACCGGAATTCTTTAACATTTGCCAGGATTTTTTCACAACCTCTGAGCGCCCTGCCTTGTCATCCTGACAACCTAAAGGGTGCTGGTCGCCAGTGAAGGATCTTTCTTTTGTCTGGAACAACCAGGATTCTTCGCCTGCGGCAGGTGCCATTTAGGGTATCAGAATAACACTCACAATGGTCCGGCATAATACCAGGTCAGTACAAACCAGCCATATTCCGCGAAAAACGCCAAGGCAATGCAATCTTTTAGCCGTTTTCCTGGTCATCCGCGGGATGTTATAATGCCCGGACCGGACCAGAAAGATGAATGAACGATGACCTTTGAAATCAATAGCTCCGGCTTGTACCTGTCCATCACCCTCCTATGGGTTTCTCTGCGGATTGTGCGGGGGCTGACGACCAAGCAGTTCGACCTGAAGCGCGAGCTTGTAGTCACCCTCCTGTTCGTGTTCCTGTGCCTGCTCTCCTATCAGCTGTTTGAACCTTTCCGTTTCAACCTGGAAAAAAACCTCAAAGCTAACTTTGTCCCGATTGTGAACAGCTTGCTCATGCTCCAAAGGGCGGAGGCGGCACGCTACCAGCCGCTCATCCGCATTGTGCAGCTTCTGCTGGTTGGCAACGTGCTTGTGTTCATGCCGATCGGCTTCCTCACGGCAGTTCTTTTCAGGGATTTGCGCTCCGGTTGGAAGATGCTCCTGCTGGGCGCAGGGTTTTCGCTGGTCGTCGAGACACTTCAGGTGCTCTTGGCGGTGCGGGTTTTTGATGTGGACGATATCCTGCTGAACGCGTTGGGGACCTGGCTCGGTTACGGCGTTTTCAGGCTGCTCTACGCGCTGCCGCCTCTCAAAAAGCTGTTCGATGCGATTGCTTCTTCACAACGGAAAGGCGCCCTGGCGTTTTTTGTGGTTGCCAGCCTTAGCCTCGGCGCGGTCTTCCTTGGGTTTGTCTATTCTGGCTGGCACGCGGCTGAGAGCGCCGGGGAGTATGTGCTGGGAGAGCCGGAAGGCCGTACTTTGCTGCAGTGGTTCCGTTGGTTGTTTTCGCGCGGGTACGACTAAGCCAGCTGCGGCGAAATCCCCCACCGGCTTTATCAGACCTGCATTCAAGCATCTCGCGGGGGAAATCTTTCATCGGGCTCTCCCCAAAAACTTATCTATTCAGCCCCCGTCAGTCCCTTCGCGGCTAAAACCTCCCGCAGGCGGCGCTTATTCCCTGCCAAGCAGTTTGTGAATCTTATCCGCCGCGACCTTGCCGGTGATCAAAGAAACCGGCAGCCCTGAGGGGCTGTAAGTCCACTGCCCGGCCTGGGAGATGTCTGGAATTATGGTGTTCACCGCGTTCGCGATGCGCGCCAGGCGGTATTCGGCTGGCACTGGATTGTTGCGAAACGACCAGCCGGTAATCGCGCCATCTGTCGCGCCGGTAATTTCCTGGAGCGTAAGCGGCGTGGCGCTGAAGGCGCTCGTCAGAGCCGCTGCCAGACCAGGATAGAGCGTTCTGTCGAGAGTGTCCACGATAACATCCGCCGCGAGCTGCTTGAATTCCTCATACCAGCCCTGGTCGGAGATTCTTTTTGTGAGGTTGAAGTCGAACAAAATGCTGATAATCAGACCGGTTTTCCCGGGCGGAGCAAGGTCCGGGTCACGCAGGACGGGGATAGAGATTTCATATGTGGTAAGCGCGAGGTACTTTCGGAGCCAATCCTCAATCTCGCCGCGCGTGCCGCTGAGCGGCAGGGGACCAGCCGCCGATTGGCCTGTGCGGCTGGGAGTGTAGAAAACGTGACCCGCGGCGATGCTTTGATAGAAGCTCGGGTCCAGGTCTGTGGTGAGGAAGAGCGAAAAGATGGAATCATTGCCGGTCTTATCCGCGAGGAGGGTTTTCCGCTCGTTTATCGCGGCGGATAACTCGGGTTGTTTTTGGCTGTCCAGAGCGATGCTGTTGTAAAGACGTTTTTGGTCAGCGGTCCAGAGCAAATGGCGGTAGGTGATCGTTTCGCCCTCAGAAGTCGTGATGGTCTTTTCAATCGGGTCGACTTGCTGAATCTCCGTTTTGGTACGGATAACGCCTCCGTGCTCATGGATTAACGCGGTCATCTTATCAATGAAAACGCCGGTGCCGCCCTTGGGGTAGTAGTATTCCTGGAATATTCTGAAATAACTGAGGGCAAAATAGGCGGGTGTCTCCGCGAAGAAGTGCTGGGTGATGATGTCCAGGAGCGCCTGGTTGGATGTAAACTGGCGCAGATAAGGGACCACAGGTTTGGCTTTGGCCTGTACTTTCCCGACATTCAGGGCGTACTTTATCAGCCAGGGAAAGACCTTGGTGGCAAAATATTTGCCGTCTTCTTTGGGGTCCAGGAAGAGGGGATTGTTGATGCCGTATTGTATATCCATGGCGCGGCTAATCAGGTGAAGGTCCTTGGTAATCAGCTCAATTTCGCGCGTGGAGTCGGGATAGAGCTTTTTCAAGACGGCAGAGTAATCGTCAATGCTGTTTTCGGACTCAATGTTGAACATCTGGTCTTCAATCCCCATGGAGACGTGGTTCTTTACAAATTCCATTTCAACGTCCAAGTGACGCAGCATCGTGAAGAAAACGCCTGCGTCTTCCAGGGCGCGGATACCGCCGTCAAACGTGAAACCGTCGCGCGTGAACGAGTTGATTAACCCGCCGCAGTTGGCTTCTTTTTCGCACAGCAAGACGCTATGCCCGTATTTCGCCAAATATGCCGCCGCGGTGAGGCCGGACGCGCCGGCTCCAACGATTACTGTATCAAATCCCATGATGAACTCCTAAATAAGTCCGCGCGATATCCTCGCTATAATTCCAGATTTCCCGCTGCAGTCTTTCCTTGATTACATAACTGGCCGGTTTTTCTTCGATGGTCTGGTTGTAATACTTGCCAGTCGTGCCCGCCAGCTCTGGGGCGGCGGCAAGATAATGCACCGCTTCAGCCGACAGCGCAGGGCCTTTTAGAAACAAACCGAGGATATAGCGGCTGTAAAAACGATATAGAAAGTTGTTGTTCATGCCGATATTCGTGCGGACCGCGCCGGGATGCATGATATAAACATTCACCCCCTGGTCTTTCAGACGCTCCGCCATTTCCAGCCCGGTCAGCAGCTGGGCAATTTTCGCCGCCCCGTAGGCTTGCAGCGGAATGTATGGGCGTCTGGACCAATCCAGGTCGTTCATTTTCAGCCCGCCAAAGCGGTGCCCTTCAGAGTTGATATCGATGATACGGGCTGGGGCGGCAGCTTTCAGGTTGGGGATGAGCGCTGTGGTAAGCACGAACGACGCCAGATGGATGACGCCGAATATTTCCTCGTGCCTATCGGGGGTCAGGCGGCGGCGTCTGTTGAACACGCCGGCATTGTTTATCAGAACGTCAATTTTGGGATATTTCTCCGCGATTTGGACGGCTGCCCGGCTGACCTCGGTGAGGACGCGCATATCAGCGATAAAGACATCGGACTGCGCCTGGAATTCGCGGCTTAGCTCGTCCTGCACATTGCGGGCTTTTTCCGGGTTGCGGCAGAGCATGACGACGCGAGCGCCCGCCTTAGCAAGCCTGCGGGCACTGTGGTAGCCTACGCCCGAGGTGGCGCCTGTGATGACACAGGTCTTTCCGTCCAGGCGCGCGTCGGTCCGGTTTTGCTTTTTCATGCTGTTCTGGATGTATTGCAGTTCGTCGAGAAGGAATTTCATGGTCAATTTATCCAAAAAGTCTGCGCATAAAACGCGGATAAGCGCGTTTCATCACGGGGACGTTCGCGAAGATATCGCCCCAGAGGTCGTAGTAGTCCCGCTGGTGCACAATGAGGCCGGCAGAGTTCAGGCTGAGCCTGGTGCATCCGTAAATGGGGGTGCTGGGAGTCTTGCGGAAAACCATGGTCATCGTCCACTGCATGAAGATGACATTCTCGCCGCTGGCGATGGATGTGATATCCATCTTGAGTTCCTCGCAGCGCTTGGTCAGGCGCTTGCACATCGCCACGAAATCAGTCTTGCCGACCACTTTTTGGATGAGGTCCTGGAAGACGATTTCTTCAGTGTAATAGGGGAAAATGTGGGACCAATCGGGTTTGCCGTTGGTGTTGTAGGTGCGCGACCAAAGCGCAAGGACAAGCTCCTCGGTAAGAGGTGGGAGCGGGGTTGAGTTTTTTGGATCTTCTGAGGACATCATGCCTGATTTCACTTCGATAAGTAATTTATTAGTTAAGATGCGTAATTATAGCAGGATTGCCCGGAAAATCAGGCCTGAAAACAGAGTTGGTAAGGGTGAACGATAAAGATGCTGTGGGTCCTGAACGCGCTCGCTTGTCATCCTGACACCTTAAAGGGTGCTGGCCGCCAGCGAAGGATCTTTCTTTTGTGTGGAATAAACAAGATTCTTCGCCTGAGGGAGGTGCCTTTTGGGGTATCAAACTGACCCAACAGTTGTAACTCTCGACTGGTCGACAGGCAGACTGCCGCGCCCCCTATTAAGATTTCCAGCGTCATTTCAGGCTGCGAACGGGGGCTCGCAGTGACGCGCGCTTTGTCATCCTGACACCCTAAAAGGTACTGGTCGCCAGTTAAGGATCTTTCTATTGCGTGGATTAAGAAGGATTCTTCGCCTACGACTCAGAATGACAAAAAAATATTAGATTCTCTGCCTGCGGGAGGTGCCTTTTGGGCACCTAGATGACGCGCCCGAGGGGAGCCAGATGCTAAGATACCGAATCCCTTTTACAACCTCAGCATCCTCAGCTTTTCAAGCGCGGAAAAATCAGTCATGTCCATCTTCAGCGGGGTAATGGACACGTAGCCTTCCTGCAGCGCGCCGAAATCTGTGCCGTCTTCCTTTACACCCGAAGGTGGGTCACCGGCAATCCAGTAGTACGGTCTGCCGCGTGGGTCCAGGCGCTTCTCTAGCACGTCCCGGTAAATGCGCACGCCCTGACGGGTGAGCATCACGCCAGCGTAGTCTCCAGCGGGGCGATAGGGGATATTGATGTTGAAAATAGGCGCGAGCTGTTTTCCATTCGCCTCGGGCAGCAGCTGCCAGACCAGGCGCGCGGCTGTTTCCGCCGCGGAACGAAAGTCCAGCGGACCTTCGTGGTACTCCGGCGCGTCCAGCGAAACGGCAAAGCCCGGTTTCCCCCAAATTGAAGCCTCCATCGCCGCGGTGACAGTGCCGGAATAAGTAACGTCCAGCCCAATGTTCGCGTTCGGGTTGATACCTGAAACAACCAGGTCGAAATCGCCTTCAAGCGCACCCATCATCGCCAGCGCAACGCAGTCGGAAGGCGCCCCGTCGGATTTCCAGGCCTGGGAGCCATCCGAGAGGGTGGTCGTGGAGAGTCTGAGGGGGCGGTGCAAGGTTTTGACGTGCCCGGAAGCCGACCAGTTGTGGTCCGGTGCGAGCACGGTGATCTCGGCGTCCAGTTTGCGCAGCGCCTGGGCTAAGGCCAACAGCCCGGGGGCAGTAACGCCGTCATCATTGGTAACCAGAATTTTCATGCCTTCCTCCGTGGGATTAATGGCGTTTACGCCGTTTTTGTTTTTGGACGCTTGCGTGGGCTGCTGCTTGCGAGCTGCCGGCAAGCACAGGCGCAGGAACCCCCGCGCCGCTCAGCGTGCCGCTGAAGTCTGCCGGCAGATTCGGGCGGTAGCGGAACATCCGGCTGATGACCGTCTGCCGCACCTCGGAGAAGAGTTCCGTATACATCGTGCTGGCTTTGGACTTGTATTGCACCAGCGGGTCGCGCTGGGCGTAGGATTCCATGGTGATGGACACGCGCAGGGCTTCCATTTTAGTCAGGTATTCCACCCATGTCTCGGTGATAGTTCCCAACAGCAGCTGGCGGTAGATACGATTCTGTGCCGCGCGCCCTAATTCCTGCACTACTTTCGGCTTCTCTTCAGGGGGGATTTCGTCCAGAGGCAGGTCCTGCAGCTCCGCCAGGCGCTCTTTGCCCAGTTGACTGCCGAGCATGTCGCGCGTGTTTTGCGGCAGTGAGGCCAGCGTGAAGGTGTTCGCGCGCAAGTGTTCCCATTCAGAGTTCCCGAACACGGTCACAAAGACGCTCTCCGCTTCTTCCAGATGCGCCAACACCTGCTCGCTCAGGTCCTTCAGCGGGATTGTCTCCAGTTGGTTGGCAAGCGAGAAGATGTAGGTCATGCGCAGGGTGCCGGTAAGCTGCCGGCGGTGGGATTTTGCGTCGAATGTAACGCGCGTTCCCTGGGTGGTCAGCTGCAGCAGGCGCATGCGCTCAATTTCATCATCCAGAGCCAGGCTCAGGTGTTCGGCATTTGCCGCCAGGTCCCGCGCGATTTCTCCATCGGGTCCGAGCAGGCGCCTGGCACGGCGTTCGGTCATCAGGTTCACCTGGTCGAGGATTTGTTTGCGCACCTCCGTCCAGGGTTGCGTGGCCAGCTCGGTGGCTTTCAATGACCAGGTCTCGCCGAAGCGGCGTTCCAGCGTGAGCAGCAGCCGGCGGGTGAGCGTAAGCATCAGCCCGGTTTTCAGCGCGTTCTGCAGCGGTGCTTTCATGCTGTAAGGGTCTTCCAGCAGCGCTTTTTGCTGGGCCTGGGGCAGACGCACGGGCACCTGCAGCAAGGCGGAAATTTCGGCCTGCAAGTCGTGCGGCTCGCGCGGGTCAAAGCTCTGCAGGTAAGCGTCCAGCGCGTCGCTGCGCTCATCCGTCTGGTCTTTCAGCGTCTGTTCGGATTTATCCAGCAGGGTGTTGATGTTCGCAAGCAGGTGTGTGTGCTCCGCCGCGACTGCCTCTTCCGCCAGCGCGAGGATGCGCCTTGTCAGGTCGGCTTCGTCGGCGGGCTGGCCCAACTGCTCCAACGCCAGCTTATAGGGGAATGACGGAAAGCTGACCCAGGGCGTGTTCAGGTTGGGCTGGATGTCTTCCAGGTAGGCCAGCAGCTTCCAGGGACCTTCGGGATCTTCCACGCCAGCTTTCACGCGTGGACCGAGCTCGGTGCGCAGCATATCCGTGACGTCTTCGCGCAAATCGGCTTTATTAAAAATCAGATCGCGCTGGGCGTAAATGCGGGTGCGTTGGGCGTTCAGGACGTCGTCATATTCGAGCAGGTGCTTGCGGATGTCAAAGTTAGCGCCTTCCACGCGGGTTTGAGCTTGCTCCACCAGCCGGCCAATCATATTGGCTTCGATGGGCATGTTTTCATCAAACTTGAAACGCGTGAGCAGCGTGTCCACCTGATTGCCGCCAAACAGGCGCATCAGTTCGTCTTCCAAAGAGAGGAAAAAGCGCGAGGAGCCGGGGTCGCCCTGGCGGGCGGCGCGGCCGCGCAGCTGATTGTCGATGCGGCGGGCTTCGTGGCGTTCCGAGCCGATGACGTGCAAGCCGCCCAGGGCGCGCACGCGCTCCATATCCGCCATGTAGGTTTTGAAGCGTTCGACCGCTTCGCGCTGTTCATCAGAAAGCTCGCCGTTCAGGTTCTGCACCTCAGCCAGGCGCTGTTCCATTGTCAGGCTGTAGGGGTCGCTCTTCACGGCGGATGCCAGCACCAGGTTCACCTGCACCAGCAAGCTTTCCGGGATTTCGCCGCCCAATTTGATGTCCACGCCGCGCCCGGCCATGTTGGTGGCAATCGTGACCGCGCCAAAAGCCCCGGCGCCGGCGATGATGAGAGATTCTTCGGTGTGCTTACGCGCGTTCAAGACCTGGTGTGGGATGCCCGCGTCGAACAGGGGCTGCAGGCGCTCCCAGTTCGCATCCGTCAATTGCAGCGCGCCCAGCAGCAGCGCCCGGTTGGAAGCGTCCGCCAGGTCCAGCGTCTCGACGCCGTACTGACTGGCAAGCTTGCGCAGTTCTGGCATGCGCAGTTTTGTCAGGGGTTCATTCAAGACGGTCAATTCCTTTGGCGCAGTGAAATCATCTCCTTTAGGATTGAATTTCTGCTGCCAGGCTTCACGTATCAAGACTGTCTGCAGTAAGCGCCGTACCAGTTCCGGGGACAGGCGGTCCGAGAGCCGTTCAGAGCTCTCCACAGAGGTGGAGCCAACCAACTGCGGGCGTCCGATGACGTGGAAACGGATGATTTCGAGCACGATGGCGCGCAGTTTGGCTTCGGCTGTGCGGTAAATCACATCCGGGTAGTCCTTGCGCTTGAAAAAGAGCGGTTTCTTCTGTGGGTCGGCGCTGTTGGCGTAGAACTTGTAACGGTAACCTTCTTCATCGCGGGCTTCCAACTCGCTCAGGCCGGTCTCGGGGCGGCTGGCACGGTATTCAAGGTTGGTTGGGATGGCAAGCACGTCCAGGCCATAAATGCGGTAGAACTCTTCTTTTTCGGTCAGGGCTGTGCCGGTCATTCCGCCCAGTTTGCTGTACATACGGAAGTAGTTCTGGATGGTGATGGTGGCGTGGGTGACGTTTTCTGCCTGAACCTTCACGCCTTCTTTGGCTTCCACGGCCTGGTGCAGCCCGTCCGACCAGCGCCTGCCGGGCATCATGCGGCCGGTGAATTCGTCCACGATGATGACCTCACCGTTCTGCACGATATATTCCTTGTTGCGGTGGAACAGATACTGGGCGCGCAGGCTTTGTTCCAGAAAGCCCAGCAAACGAGCCTGTTCCGGGTTGATATCCTCCGGGCGGTCTGGGTCGCTGAGGGGCGTCCCGAGAAGCTCTTCCACATGCGCCACGCCGCTTTCCGTCAGCGTGACCGTGCGGTCCTTTTCGTCCACCTCGAAGTCTTCGGGTTTGAGCGCGCGCGGCACCTGGGCCATGCGGATGTAGTATTCCGAATCCTCATGCGAAGGGCCGGAAATAATGAGCGGGGTGCGGGCTTCATCAATGAGGATGTTGTCCACCTCGTCGACGATGGCGTAGTGGTGCCCGCGCTGCACGCGCTGGTCCCAGCTCATGGTGATGTTATCGCGCAGGTAATCGAAGCCAAACTCGCTGTTTGTGCCGTAGGTGATATCCGCAAGGTAGGCTTGTGACCGCTTGACCGGTCGCAGCAGGTTGGTTTCCTCGCGCAGGGAATGTTCGTCGGGGTCGTACAGGTACGCCAGCTGGCTGCCGTCGGCAGTATTGGACATCTGCAAAATGCCGACTTGCATGCCGAGCAGGTGGTAAATCGCACCCATCCAGCGACCGTCGCGGCGGGCCAGGTAATCATTCACTGTGATGAGGTGCGCGCCTTTGCCCTCCAGCGCGTTCAGGTAAAGCGGCAGCGTGGCTGCCAGGGTCTTGCCCTCGCCCGTGCGCAGCTCGGAGATGCTACCCTGGTGCAGATTGACGCCGCAGATGAGCTGCACGTCGTAGTGGCGCATGCCCAGGGTGCGCTTGCTGGCTTCGCGCACAGCGGCAAAGGCTTCGGGTAGAAGCGCGTCCAGGCTTTCGCCATTGGATAGGCGCGCGCGGAATTCGTCCGTTTTAGCGCGCAGGGCTTCGGTACTGAGGGTTTCGAAGGATGGTTCGAGGTCGTTAATGGCGTCCACCACCGAGACCAATTTGGCGATGGTGCGTTTGTGCTGGTCGCCGGCGAGGAGGCTGGAAAATTTCTTAAACATAAAGCGGGTTGTCCTTTGGTGTGTTCTGGCTGGTTATTGTGCCAAATTTTTATTATAGCACAGGGGTTATCGGGGAAAATCAAGCGTAAAGGCAGGCGGGGAGATCGCTTCGCAAGCTCCATTAGACTTAAGGTAAGATGATGGTAACCGAACAGGGACTGAATAAGTCTATGCAGCTCGAAAGAGAAGAACTTAAATCGCGAAGCAGACCCAGTCCCTGGGTGGATCAGGCTAATTAGCATTGGCGTCCGTTGGAGACTACTACTTTGGAGAAAGTCATATCCACCGGGTTCGGTTACCATCTTCCATCGTCTGGAGCGTGTAGCATGAAAAAAACTCAGTTTTACGTGGGCATTGATATTGCCTCGGCGACCTTCACCAGCGCCATTGGCCAGATGGGTGAGAAATGGCAGATTGTGGTGAAACCGGAGACCTTTGACAACACCTATGACAGCTTTCCCAGATACCTGAACTGGCTGCGGGCGCACGGGGTGAGGCCAGACAACGCCATCTTTTGCATGGAGGCTACGGGCGTGTACAACGAAGTGCTGGCTCATTTTCTGGTGGCGAATGGCTACCCCGTCTCGATTGAGCCACCCTTGAAGGTCAAACGCGCCTTTAACCCGGAAGGTCATAAGAGCGATCCGGTTGACAGCTGCCAGATCAGCGAATATGCCTATCGCTTCTGGGATGAATTGTCGTTCTGGAAGCCACGCCAGGAGATCCTGGAGCAGATCAAGGCCTTATTGACCACCCGGGAGCAGTTTGTGGTGGAAAAGGCGGGGCATGCCAATGCCCTGGCAGCCCTGAAGCGCAAGGCCGTGCGCACCCCACTGGCCGAACAGCTGCATACCACGGCCATGGCGCAGTTGAGGTCGCACATCCTGCAGATGGAGGCGGAGATCCAGCGCCTGATCGATCAAGACCCCACCTTCCGCAACACGGTGATGTTGCTGATGAGCATCCCCGGGGTGGGCTTGCTCTTGGCGGCTCACATGCTGATCACCCTCCAGGCCGCTCCTCAACCGCTCTCATCCAAACACCTGGCAGCCTTTGTCGGCATTTGCCCCTATCAGGATGCCAGCGGCACCTCCCTGCACCATACACCGACTTCCCGTCACTACGGACCACCGGGGCTGCGCAAACTGCTCTTTCTGGCCGCCCTTTCGCTGCGCACCCACAACCGACCCTTCCAGCTCTACTTCTTGCGGAAAACCAACGAAGGCAAGCCCGGCAAGCTGGTGATCAACAACATTGTCAATAAATTGCTCAAAATTATGGTTTCCGTGGTCCGGTCGAATACGCCGTTTATTCCGAACTATCATTCTGTCAATCCCGGCCTCCTAAAAATGGCCTTGACAAAGTCTTAGCATTCACGATGACAGACGGCTTGTCTTGCTGAGCCGCAGGCGAAGCATCTTATCAGTCCAATCGCAAGATCCTTCACTTCGTTCAGGATGACACAGACTCCTTCGCCGCGACCCGTACCTGTCAGGGTATCGGGATGACAAACGGCTTGTCTTGCCGAGCCGCAGGCGAAGCATCGTATCAGTCCAATCGCAAGATCCTTCACTTCGTTCAGGATGACACAGACTCCTTCGCCGTGCCCAGACTGACCGGCGATTCGTCACTGCGACGAAGCGCGGCAGTCTGCCCGTAAGTCATTCGTCACTGCGAGCCCCCGTTCGCAGCCTGAAATGACGCTGGAAATCAAGACAGGGGGCGCGGCAGTCTGCCTGTAAGCCAGTCATGAGTTCTCTGCGTTGGGTCCAAAGGAAAGATCCTACAAAGCATTCAGGATGACAGAGCGCAGGCGTTCCTTCAGGTCTCCATGCTTCCCAACACCGCTTTAGCCCTCATATTAAGTTACAATTACAGCGATGATTCATCCCAAGGAGGGTTCATGAGCAATTCACCGTTTCCATCCAAACGCGCCCGCGCGTATCAGGAGGTCCCCGCTGAAAATTGGAACGACTGGCGTTGGCAGCTAACCCACCGGCTCAACACCATCGAAGACTTCGAAGCGCTCTTTCCTTTGACCGAAAGCGAAAAACAGGCGCTTTCCGCCCCCGGGCTGTTCCGCGTGGACGTCACCCCTTATTTTGCCTCCCTGATTGACCCCGAAAACCCTTTTGACCCCATCCGTCGGCAGGTCATCCCCACCGCCAAGGAGCTGGAAAGCTTCACCGGCATGATGGAGGACTCTTTGGCGGAAGATATGCACAGCCCCGTGCCAGGACTGGTACACCGCTATCCGGACCGCGTTTTGATGTTGATTACCAACCAGTGCGCCTCGTACTGCCGCTACTGCACCCGCGGCCGCCTGGTGGGAGACCCGCGGCAGGGTTTCGCGCGCGATTTTGAAGCCCAAATTGCCTACATCAGTCGTACCCCGCAAATTCGCGACGTGCTCATCTCCGGCGGAGACCCGCTGACCCTCTCGCCGGAAAAGCTGGAACGCGTGCTGAGCAAGCTGCGGGAAATCCCGCACGTGGAAGTCATCCGCATCGGTTCGCGCGTGCCGGTGTTCCTGCCGCAGCGCGTCACCAATCAGCTGACCGAGCTGCTGGCAACATACCACCCGCTCTGGCTCAATATCCATGTCAACCATCCCAACGAGATTACTGCCGAGCTAGCCGAAGCCTGCGATAAGCTCACCCGGGCTGGCATCCCGCTTGGGAACCAATCCGTGCTGCTGGCGGGCGTGAATGACGACCCGTACCTCATGCGCCAGCTGGTACAGGACCTGGCGCGCATCCGCGTGCGGCCTTACTACATCTACCAGTGCGACCTGGTGGCAGGCGCGGGACACTTCCGCACGCCGGTCTCTAAGGGGCTGGAGATTATCGAAGCGCTGCGCGGGCATACTTCCGGCTTCCTCGTCCCGACTTACGTCGTGGACGCGCCAGGCGGCGGCGGGAAAATCCCGCTAATGCCCAATTACGTTCTCTCC
>JBCFBH010000050.1:0-12764 GCA_038562595.1 Anaerolineaceae bacterium | reverse complement strand
GTCTTCCAGCCGCTAATCCAGAGCATGGCGATCCAGATGACCATAATCACGATAGAAGTGCTCAAATTTGGCTGCAGGATAATCCAGATGACAATCCCACCTGTCAGCAGGAGGCTCTGACCAATCGTCTTCCATTCGTTGATGCTGGATATTTTACCGGCAAAGAACTGCGCCAGCGCCATGATGATAACAATCTTAGCCAGTTCTGCCGGTTGAATAGCTTCCGACCCGATTTGCAGCCAGCGCGCGGCGCCAAACCTGGCCGCGCCGGTGACAAAGACCAGGATGAGGAAAGCCGCCACGACGATGTAGAAAGGCCGCGTCAGCACCAGCCAGATTTTATAATCCAGACCGGCGAAAAGAAACAGCAAGACGAGCCCGATAATCAGGAACACGGTCTGACGTTGGGGATGGTTCGCCAGGGTTGGGTTCCCTGCGATGGCAGAGCTAATCAACGCCACCCCAAAAATCGACAGGAATAACACTGCCGCGAATAATGGAAAATCAAAATGGTGCCACTGCTCTCTGGTTGTAAACATATGCTTTACTTCTGCGTCAACGGAGCGACGCTAATCACTCCGTCATCTCTCTTTATCGTAATTCCAAGGGCTTTACGCAATTTGCGCGGAATTTCCACTTTCTCACCGCTCAAAAAAACAGTTCCTTCGCCCATCTTCAGGATGCTCACCGCGCTATCCAGGTCCCCCGCGCAGCCTGCCCGCAAAGTGCCGTCCAGGCAGCCCCATACTGCTACGCTTCCGGAGCAAACAATCTCCGCGCCTTCCGGCACGTCCGAGAATAGCGCCAGGTTGCCATCCACAATCAGCTTTTCATCAGCCTCTAATTGGCGTGTTATCCAGTCAAGTTTGCTGCCCGGTTCAGATTCCGGAGCTGCTGGCTTCGCGCGTTCATCGCCCTCAATGTTGGACGGCAGCCCAAAAGTCTGTGCGGATTCCAGCGTAAGCTGCGAACTGGAAAGGACCGCGCGCAGGCAAATGCCTTCATCCGCCAGGTCTCGCAGCAATTTATCCAAATCGTCCTCACTCCAATCCGTTGCACCCAAATCCAGTGCGATCCGGCCGCCCTTAAAAAAGCGTTCCTGGCTTTGAATGCGGGAAATGAGCATATCGCGCTGCTGATACCAGGGCGCGTCTGGTAGGATTACCAGCACGCCGCCCCGAATTCCACGCACTAACAACTCAGTCCGTTTGGTCATTCCGCCGTCCCGATTAATATCCCAGATTATCTGCGTCCGCGGTTTTCAGGCTGAAGTAAGATTCAATGACCTTACGCACAATTGGCGCGGCAAGCGTAGAGCCTTCCTTACCATTGTACGCGAAGGCAACCACTACAATCTCCGGGTCGTCATACGGCGCGTAACCCACAAACCAGGCGTGCGCGGGCCACCCGCCAATGCCCACGCCGCAAAGTTGGTTTGCCAGCGCGAAGTCATCACAATACTCAGCCGTGCCGGTCTTCCCCGCGACTTTATTTGTATCTCCATTAAACTCGAACGCAGCGGTGCCGCCGGGTTGGGTGACCATTTCCATGCCCTTCTTTGCCAATTCAATGACCCAGGGCTGCACGGTTTTCAGCTCACCGGTGGGAATATTGTCCTCGTAGACCTCAATTTTTGGGTCTTTGGTGATATCCCACAACAGAGTCGGTTCAAACTGCTGTGTCACCGTTCCGTCCGCGGCTTCTACCTTGTTGATGAGGGAAACTTTCATCAGTTTTCCGTCGTTCGCGATGGTAGCGATGGAATGCACAACTTGCAGCGGTGTTGCCAACACATACCCCTGCCCTACAGCTGCCAGGTAGGTATCGCCAGTCGCCCAGTTTTCACCCTGGCTCAAACGTTTCCAGGTCGGGTCCGGGATTAATCCGTCCGTTTCACCGGGCAGTTCAATCCCCGTCAGCGCGCCATAGCCCAACGCCCGCGCGTACGTGCCCAGACGCCAGATGCCCAGCCCATTGCCCTCAATCTCGCCAGCATATCCACCGGTCACCTTGTACCAATACACATTGCAGGACCAGGCAATCCCGTGCAGATAATCCACAGGTCCGTGCCCGGCGCGCTCCCAGCAGTAATAGGTTTGCAGGCTGCCGGGGTCATTCTGGTAGAATTTCTGAACCAGAGAAATAGTGCCGGGGTCGTCCACTGTGTATTCCGGTGTGACCACACCCTCGTTCAGGATGCCTAAAGCGGAGACCAGTTTAAACACCGAACCTGGGGGCAGCTCCGAGGAAATCGTCTGATTAACGAGCGGTTTGGCTTCATCAAGCGTCAGTTGGTTGTAGTAATATCCGGGAATAACCTTGGACATGCGATTATTCTCATAGTTTGGGTAAGAAACCATTGCCAAAACTTCGCCGGTTTTGGCGTCCAGCGCTACCACGGCGCCGCTGGTGCTCAACGTGTACCCAAGGTAGCGGTTCCAATATTCCAGGTTCATTTTCAGAGCGTCCCGCGCGGTGGATTGCAGGCGGGTATCGATGGTCAGATAGATGTTTTGCCCGGGCACCGGATCCACCGGTTCTTCCAGGTTGCGCACCACTTCGCCCCCAACGGTAACCTCTACCACGCGTTTGCCATTGGTGCCGCCCAGGACATCCTGCATGGTGTTTTCCACACCAGCATAGCCGACCTTATCCCTGCCGGCGACAAATCCAAGCTCGGTGTAATAATCCACCAGGGATTCCGGGACCGGACCCAGGAAGCCGACGATTTCCGCGGTAAGATCACCGGTCGGATACACCCGGATTGACTCAATTTCCACGTCGATGCCGGGCCAATCCATTGACTTCTCCTTGATTGCCATCGCAATCTCCTTGGAGACGTCGCAGCTGAGGCGTGTGGCGCTGAAAGGCCAGTTGGTATCTGCAATGAAAACAATTTGTTCAATCCCCAGCGTGGTATTGCACGGGCTAAAACTGGCCGCGGTAACCTCATCCACCACGCCGCTGCTGACCGGTATACCCAGCATTTCTGAAAGCTCGGAATAAATTTTCCGCAGTTCTCCATCGGATTCAGGTAAGTTGGCGGGGGTGACCGTTATGTTGTAGGCAGGTTCATTGCGCGCCAGCACAACGCCGTTGCGGTCGTAAATAATGCCGCGTTGGGTCGGGTCGCTGATTTCGGTCGTGCGGTTGTCCTCAGCCTGGGCGCGGTAGAGCGCGCCGTTCACGATCTGGTAGTTAAACAGCTGGAAGATGTAGTAGAAAATCACGATTGCCACCAAAATGATGACCCCACGGATGCGGGACTGTTTGATGGTTGGTTTTTCAAATTGATTATTGTTCATATCTCAGTCTCCAGAGGCGACACGTTCCGGAATAACTCCTGAACCAGCGCGTGCATTGGTATTGCCAGCAGCATATTGAGCAAGACGCTGGGCAGTAGGACCTGCGTGAAAATCTCCATCAGGTTGACGGAAACTCCCTGCACAAACATCCCCAGCACAAAAATGCCGTGCTCCAAAAAGGTGCCAAAAAAGACCAATAAGAACATTGATAAAAGCGGACTTTGCCAGAAACCCATCTGCAGGCGGGTTGCGGCAAGAAAAACGCTGAGATAAACGATTAACAACGAAAGGGCAGGCGCGGCTGAAATCGTGCTGAGTATCAGCCCAAATATTACCACAAGGACCCAACTATAATTCTGGCGTTGGTGCAGACTCCAGGCGGCCAAAAACAGCAGAACGATATCAGCCGTGCCCGAGAGGAGCGCCGCCCGGCTAAAAATACCCATTTGGAGCATGATGGCAGTGAGGAAGCCTATGCTGCTGGAAATGTAAAAAAACATGCCGTCTCTCAGGGAACCAGGGGCGTAATATCAACCGCTTCAAAATTCGTAATAATCAACACTGCACTGAGTGAAGAAAAATCCACAATCGATTGCACCGAACCAGAGAGAAACAACCTGTTCTGCTGGCTCTGCATGCTCAGGACCTGTCCGACGAAGATATTTGGAGGATAATTGCCGCCAAGCCCGGATGTCAGCAGCACGTCTCCGATTTGAATTTTTGCGTCCTGCGGGATCATTTCAAGGCTGATTTCACCGGTGATGGACCCGACAATCTGTCCTTCCACCTTGGCGTTTTGCAGGTGGACGTTTACCACCGATTCCGCGTCGCTTATCAGCTGCACGCGGGCTGCGTTCGCGATGACCGCGTCGATGCGGCCTACCAGACCCTGCTGGGTTACCACCGGCATGCCGTGCATGATGCCCTGGTTGGAGCCTTTGTCGATGATGATGTACTGATAATACGGGCTGATTTCCCGGCCAATCACTGTGGCCGCGGTATATTCGTGCTGGGGGTTTGTCCGCGCGAAGTCAAGCAGAGTATAAAGGATTTGCGCCTGGCTCAAGTTTTCCTGCAGCTCCACAATCTGGCTCTGCAGCTGCGCCACTTCGTTTTCCAGTTGAGCGTTGCGCTCGCGCAGGCTGGCCATGTCCCGTGGAGAGGTAAAGAAATCCCGGATGGCAAGGTAGCGCTGAGAAAGCCAGCTCTGAGTGGAAATCATCGGGCTGAAGGTCAGGCTGAACAGCGGGGTCAGATAGCCTGATACCGCCAAAAGGAGCATGCCAGCCACGACCAGCAGGATGATGAAATTTCTGATGTTACCGGATGTAAACAAGTTGCGCATTTTTAGATTGGATAAACCCTGCTTCGGCAGGCGAATTACCCCTTGGTCAGGCTCGTGTACGGATCCCGCTCAATCCCCACCAGGAGCTGTTCGTACTCATCCAGGTTGTCCAGGACGATGCCTGCCCCGCGAGCGACGCAGGTCATGGGATCTTCCGCGACCCACACCCGCACGCGAACTTCGTTGGAAACGCGTTCTGCCAATCCGTGCAATTGAGACATGCCGCCTGCCAGGCAGATGCCGTTATCCATCAAATCCGAGAGGATCTCGGGTGGGGATTCGTCCAGCGCGTCTTTGATGGTGTCGATGATGACCTGTACGGACGCGGAGAGCGCTTCGCGGATTTCGACCGAGGAGACCTCAATCGCTTCCGGCAGACCAGTGATCAGGTTGCGGCCGCGCACGTCCACAGTTTTTTCTTCTTTCAAGGGGTAAGCCGAACCGATAGCGATTTTCACCTTTTCCGCCATCTGCTCGCCTATGAACAGGTTGTATTTGCTGCGCAGGTATTCGATAATATCCTGGTCCAGCTCGTCGCCAGCTACCCGCAGAGAGCGTGAGATTACGATGCCTCCCATGGAAATCACCGCGACTTCGGTGGTGCCGCCACCAATATCCACAATCATATTGCCGTTGCCGTCGTTCACCGGCAGGCCCGCGCCAATCGCCGCAGCGGCCGGCTCGTGGATCATGTAGGCTTCGCGCGCGCCAGCTGCCATCGCCGCGTCGTACACTGCGCGTTTTTCCACCTCAGTGGCGCCGGAGGGGATGCCCACCACCACCCGCGGGCGCGGGAAGGGCACGACGCTGTGCTGGTGCGCCCGACCGATGAAATACTCAAGCATCGCCTGGGTGATATCGTATTCAGAAATTACACCATCGCGGAGAGGCCGCAGCGTCACCACGTTGGCAGGCGCCCTGCCGACCATCGCCTTGGCAGCCATGCCAATTTTGATGGGCTCACGGGTACGTTTATCAATTGCCACCCACGATGGTTCGTTGATGACAATTCCTTTTCCTTTTACATTTACAAGCGTATTGGCTGTTCCCAGGTCAATTCCAATATCCAGCGAAAATAAACCTAACAGCCAATTAATCGGATTAAAAGCCAAGTTGTTATATCTCCATCACATGGATTAACTGCGTAGTTAATGCTCAAATTATAACATAATCAACCTAACGCAAAAGCTTGCGCATCCTCAGTGCGCATCCTCAGCCGCTTGATCAGCCTGGCAGACCCTGCCGCGCACCTATCAAGGCGCTCCATCAACAATTTCCCAAGGGCTGTGTGGCAGAATTCATTTACAGTCATCTTCTCAACAAACCCATCTCGCGTAAAGGGTTATCCATTCGGCTTCGCGGAGGAAAAGCTGAGTTAAATCGCGAAAAAAGGCAATTTCCGCGGTTGGAAATGATACAATTAGCCAATCGTTTATCGCGTTCTTTACCAAGCCGAGGAGCCTATGAACTTTACATTCAGCCTTTATCGATTGCAGACTCTCGACACCCAGCGTCAAAAAATCACGAAAAGACTGGCGCAGATCGATGCCATTCTGAATGCCGATGAAGCGGTGCGCGCGAGACTGCAGGAAAAGACGCAAGCAGAGGCAAGCCTCGCAGCAGCACAGCAGAATGTCAGCCGGATCGCGGGGGAAACGTCCGAAAAGCGCCTCAAGCTTGAACTGAACCAGGTTCAGCTCTTCGGGGGCAAGATACGCAATCCCAAAGAATTACAGGACCTCCAGGCGGAAAGTGAAGCGCTGCGGCGCTTCATCCAAAAGTTGGAAGAAGCCCATTTTGAGGCTTTGATGACGCAGGAAAACGCTCAGAAAGCGCTTGTAGAAGCGGAAGCAGCTTACCAGTCGGCAGTGAACCAAAAAGCGGCGGAAAATTCTCTCTTAGCGGGTGAACGAGGAAATCTGCTGGCTGAGATGAGCAACTTAAACTCCCAACGCGAAGCCCTCACGCAAACTTTACCTGCGGAAATCGTGGCGCAATATGAAAGTTTGTTGAAGACAAAAGCTGGCAGAGCCGTAGCGGCTATCATCGATGATGGATGCGAAGCTTGCGGCGTGGAGCTTTCCCCGCGCGACGTCCAGGCAGTCCGCTCTTCCACCACGCTGATGCGCTGTAAGACCTGCGGGCGAATCCTCTACAAAGCCTGAGTCGTGCTAACGAAAGAGCGCGAGTACTGCGCTTGAGAGCAGCTGCTCCAACAGGTAAATCAATAGGATCAGCACAAACGGCGAAAAATCCAGTCCACCGACAGGTTTGATCAGGTTACGTATCGGGCGCAGCATAGGGGAAACAATTCTGTCCAGAGCCTGGCGGACCGGGTGGTCCCAAGCCAGGAAATAACCCAGCAGCGTGTGCAGGATGACGAGCAAGCTGAGCGCCTGCCCGATAAAATTAATAATGTTCAACAAAACAGTCATAGTAATTTACACTTCTTTCAATGGACGAGGCCCAAGGATGGCTTCGCCGAGACGAATCAAGGTGGCACCTTCTTCAATCGCGATGGGATAATCGCTTGAGGTGCCCATAGAAAGTTCCCGCAGCCCCAGGTCGGGATGAGCCGCGTTCAAAAATTCCTTCAACTCGCGCAATTTGCGGAAGTAAATCCGGTTATCTTCCATATTGGTCTGCAACGGGGGCATGCACATCAAGCCGCATAGGCGCAGCCGCGGCAAGCGTTTGACCGAATCGACGATAGCCTGCAAGTTGTTCCAATCTCCCACGGATACTGCCGGAAAGCCGCCTTTGCTCTCCTCTCCGCTGACGTTCACCTCCAACAGCACGTCCAATGCGGGCAAATCCGCCTGGCGCAGTTGGGAAAGCATCCCCGCCAGTTTCAGGCTGTCCACGGAATGCACGCGCGCAACCCGGTCGGCAATGAGTTTGACCTTCCGACTTTGAATATGACCGACAATATCCCAATGCAAGCCGGGCAAATCGCTCAGGTTTTCAATTTTTTCAAGCGCTTCTTCCGCGTAGTTCTCGCCAAAACAGCGCAAACCGCAGGCATAAGCAGCGCGGATTAAGGTTTCAGGTTGGCGCTTGGAGACCGCCACAATTTCCACGTCCTGCGCGCTCCGCCCCGCTTTTGCCGCGCTCTGCGCGGCAGTCTGGCGGATAAGGGCAAGCCTGTACGCGATCGCCTCGATTAATCCGGAAATGTCCTCATTGGTCATCTTGCTTCAACCCAATCACCACGGCAAAACGCCCGGTGATGCCTTTTTCTTTGCGGTAAGAATACCATTCATCCAGGTGTTCGGCGGTGCAAAATCCGGATTGTTCCACCTGCCGCACGCCTGCCTCCCGCAGGCAGTACGTGTTGGCGCGCCACAAGTCCAGGTAGAGCGAACCTTCCCGCTCTGTGAAGAAATCCAACGCGTCCGGGCCATAAGCCTGCAAAAAACGCTGGCGCAGCTCTGCCCCCACCTGGTAGCAGCTTCCACAAATGGAAGGCCCGATCCCGGTGAATAAGTCTGCCGGGTCGGTTTCGAACCGCTCGCGCATATACTTCACTGCAAGCCCGCCAATTTTTTGCACGGTGCCCTGCCAGCCCGCGTGCACCAAGCCAACCACACGGTGGCGGGGGTCGTAGAACACCAGAGGAACGCAGTCCGCGAAGCGCATGATCAGAGTGACATCCGGGTTATCCGTAAAGATTCCATCCGCCGGCTGGTGTTTCTGGTCGCGCGGTCTGGGTTGGTCTGAATACACCATGGTCGTGCCGTGCACCTGCCAGACGTCAAAGCGGCTTTCATACGACCTGCCGAAAGCCTGGAATAAGCGTTGATGGTTTTCCAGAACCGCCTCGGGCTTGTCCCCTACAGTCCCCCCGAGGTTCAAAGCAGCATACGGACCTGTGCTCGCGCCGCCCAGGCGCGTGAACATTGCATGGTCCACCTGCTCGGCAGGCAGCTTTTCAAAGCGAAAATAGCGGAAGCCGTCAATGTTGTAGCGGATCAATGGCGCTCCTCCGGCTGAAAAACTGCTCCGCTATTCTGCGCGTGCAGTTTTTCAAGCCGCGCTCGGCCGTCCTGCACGCCGCTTTCCATCAATGGGTACGCAAGCCAGGCGGTGAACAACCCGAACAGACCGCCGGTAAGCACGCGTAAAAACGGGGTGCTTTCCCGCGCGGGGAACCAGCTCAAGAAAGCCAGCCCCATCTGGCTGATTAGCTGGGTGCCGCCGTCGAGAGCAATGGGAATGATCCCAAGCACAACCCATAGATACCAGGGCGCCTCTTTGATTTTCCGCCGCGATGCGCCAAAAATCAACCCAAAAATCAGGATGAAGAAATAAATCGCCACGTCCCGCTGACAAAGAGCCACCTTATATCCTACGGCGTCGTTCCCAACAAATCCTCCTGCCGCGCGGCTGTCCAATTCGTCAATCCCGCTGGCAAGTGTGAAGGTCTGGTAAGCTTCCATGCCGGCTAATTCGCGCGGATAAAAAGGCTGCTCTCCAAAAAGGAAGAACGAACGGTATGCCAGCTGATGACACACCGGGCGATAAATGCTGTAGATCACCCGTGCTGCGGGTTCCAGCCCAAGCTTCATGAATGTCGGCGCCAGAAAGGCCCCGCCAAGGTACACAAAAACAAGAAGGTTAAAGAGCAGCAGGTAATGGCGCGCAAACCACAGGGAAAACCGATCCCTGCCGGAAAAACCGCGTGCCTGGGCGTACTGACGGGGCGCCCATTTGCTGCCTTCAGCACGGGCGTCCTTGATTTTCTCCTGGGTCTCTTGGAGGGCAGTACGGATATCCTCAATTTCAAAGCTTTCGGTCAGGAAATATGGCCCAATTTCCAGGCGGGGAATTTGTTCGCCGAATTGGCGTTTGAGATAGCTGTTCCGGTCAATGTCGATGCAGGTCACCTGGTGAGGGAATTCGCTATCAAGCTGCGCCAGGCACGCCAGGACAGCCTCATTTTGTTCCGCGAGTGAGGGACGCGTCAGAAGAAAGACCTGAATATCATCATCGTGCGTCATTGAGCTCCCGTTTCCGCGGCAAAAGGGTGAAAAATCCTGTCGAGTAAGCTTTAGTAGAATACTTCTACGCGTGTGGAATTCTGCCCGCCATCCGTGACGGTCAGCTCACCCGGGTAATAATCCACGACAGGTTTGGTCCAGCGCCAGATCCATTTCGCGTCTTCGGGCAGGCAGTTGATGCAGCCGTGAGAAAGCGCTGTGCCGAAATTGTTGTGCCAAAAGGCGGCATGGATGGCAGAGCCTTCTCCGTGGAAAAGCGTGGTCCAGCCGATACCTGCGGTATCATAGGCAATTAACCCGCCAGCGCTCATGTGCGTGGAAATCATTTTGCGCCAGATCAGCGTGGTCCCAAGCGGGGTTGAAGGGCCACCGGAGGATACTTCGCAGAAATAGACTTCCCTTCCGCCCTCCAGGCAGGAAAGCGTCTGATAATTCATATTGACGCGGATGAGTTTATCGCCCGCATCCGGATGAATGGGAGAAATCTCGTCCGCACTAATCGGGCGGCAAGCCGAAGCGTCCACCCAGTAAGAATCCGGTTCCGCGCCCCATTTTTCCGTGAGCAGATACTCCGTGATGCCATTTTCCTGGCGGACGTCGTATGCCCAGAAAACCTGGCCGTAATAGATACGGGGTTTGGTCACCTCCCGAATCCAATACGATGCAGCGGGTAACCGGGTAGGTTTTATGTCCACCAGGGGAACCGTGATTTCCACCCACACGCCTTTGCTGCCGTCCGGATTGACGGGCAGGCTCTGAAGCGGTTGGTTGGGAAGATTCTTGACCGGCTGCACCATGGAGGACTGCAAGTAACCGCCCGGCGTTTCCACCCAACGCTGGTTGTAGACGTTCAGGTCCAGCTGATTGGCAACGACTTCGCGGTCCCAAATGAGCACATCATCCCGCCAGACAGTGCCGGCTTCCGGGGCATTGACGTTCGGTTCTGTCTTTAGCTTGAACCAGGCGCCTTCCATCCCGACGCAAATCCGGCCAAGCTTCTCTGCCTGAGGGAATTGACTTGCCGCGGCAGCGAAGACGCCCTTGGGGCGCGGCAGCATCATCGCCCCGACGAACATCCCGGAAAGCTTGAGGAAATCTCTTCTGGTTATCTTGTTATCAGGTTTCATGCGGCTATTATAACGGACAGATGCTCTGCGTCTGCGCAGGCTTATACGCGCGCGAGCGTAGGATCAGCGTTCGTAACGCGATTCCTCGCGTTCGATATCTTTCTGCTTAATCGCTTCGCGCTTATCGTACTGTTTCTTGCCCTTCGCGATGGCAATCTCGAGTTTGGCGCGGCCGGCTTTCAGGTATACGCGCACAGGCACAATGGTCATGCCCTTGATGCGCACCGCGTCCCACAATTCCCGGATTTCGCGCTTGTGCAGCAAGAGCTTCCGCTCACGATCCGGGTCGTGCTGGTAAGCGCCGGCGTGCTCGTAGGGCGCAACGTGCGCGCCTACCAGCCAGGCTTGTTTGCCGTCTGTGCGGACGTAGGCTTCCTGAAGGCTGATTTGGCCCTTGCGAATGGATTTTATTTCCGTGCCCTTCAGCTCAAGCCCAGCCTCAAAAGACTCCTGCAGGAAATATTCAAAACGCGCTTTGCGATTGGTAGAAACTGTCTTAACATCCATAAGCATTCATTTTAACATAAAGAGCAGGCGCACTGCCTGCCCATGTACGATGGATGATGCTCCAACTTCGCTGGCGGCTGAGATTCTTAGCCCCTGCGTAAAATGGCAATCAGCGTCAGAAAGACCCCCAGCCCAGCCAGCACAACGATTACCAAACCCAAGGGCAGACCTCCGGGCGCTGTGTTCCCGGTGATATTCTGGTACGTGGGCAGGTTTAAGGCTGGCGGTTCGGTAAAAGTAGGCAAGCGCGAGGGCTGCAAGGTGAAAATGAATTGCGCCGCGAGTGTCGGGTCGATTGTTTTGGTAATCGCCGGGGTTGCCGTAGCAGGCGGCTCCAGCAGTGGAATCGGACCGCCAATGATATCCACGTTGTTCGAGAATACCCAACCTCTCCCGCCCGGACCGCCCGGGTACTCAATCTGGATGTACTGGTCGTAATAACCGTATGCCTTTGCTTCCTGCCCCACCAGCATGATGCCGACCAATTCATAAATCGAGCCGGGACCGGAACGCACGTTAATGGGATCGTACTCGGTGGTCGTCAACAGCACGCGGATGTACGCGCCGCGCGGAGAGCTGGTCACCGTTGGGATTGAGACGGTCGGGAACTGCGCCATCACCGGGTCTTCTAACGCGGGTAAGACGCTCAGCGCTGTCAGAAAAACGATAAGCAAACAGGCGAACAGCCAATGCAAGCGATGTTCTTTCACAAAACTCCTAAATCCTATCCTTGCTTACAGATATCCCGATTATAATCTATCTGAAAATAAGAAAAGGCAGCTATGACACCCCGCATATACCATGGTAATTTTTCGCCTGAAGATATTGCCCGTGACCTGATCTCGTACTTCCATCGCGGCAATTACCAGGTCCAGCGCATCGGCAACCCGGACGACATGGCCGTGCAGATTGCCACGCGCAGAAACCTGACCAGCGGCGGCGCCACAGCCCTGACCGTGAGCTTAAAAAAGGTCGCGGACGGCGTGAGCGTACAACTTTCGAATCAAGCCTGGTTTGGGCTGGCGGCCAGCCTGGGCATGACCGCCCTCAACGCGCTGCGCAACCCCTGGACCTTGATTGGACGCATGGATGACATTGCTCAGGACGTGGAATCGCTTCAACTTCAGGAGAATGTCTGGCAGGTGGTGGACGCGTTCGCCCGGCAGCACGGTACGGGCCAGGAACTGAGCCAACGACTGGCGCGGACCGTTTGCCCCTACTGCCTGACCGCCAACCCGATTGCCTCCCCACGCTGTCTGGCGTGCGGCGCGCCGCTTGGGGAAAACCAACCATCTACCTGCTCCAGGTGCGGCTTCATCCTTGAAAAGAAGGAAAGTATCTGCCCCAACTGCGGGCAGCACAGAGCCTGATTTACATAAGCGGCTGCGAGCTTATCCATGATAAGCTTCTGCCGTTTTGATCATGCATTTTTCTATAGGCTGGAAACGTATTCTTAAGGCCGTCAAACACAAAGGACATC
>JBCFBH010000049.1:7190-13271 GCA_038562595.1 Anaerolineaceae bacterium | reverse complement strand
TTCGCTCCCGATGACAAACGGTCCGTCGCTGCGAGGGAGCGCAGCGACCGTGGCAGTCCGCCTGTAAATAACAGGGAGATCGCCACGCTTCGCGATGAAGTAAATCTTGTCATTCTGATGCCCTAAAGGGTACAGGTCGGAGTGAAGAATCTAATTATTCTGTGGCAAAGCGCAAGACCCTTCGCGCGCTCAGAGCGCAAGACCCTTCGCTTCGCTCAGGGTGACCAACGATTCGTCGCTGCGAGCCCTCGCTGCTTTTCCGAAGTTAGCCTTGAGATAGCAGTAAGGGGCGCGGCAGTCTGCGTTTGAATTATGCGGATGAGAATATGACAGTTCTGCGGTTCGCCTCGTCGCTTCGTCCCTGACGATGACGAGAATAAGGACGAAAGGCAGATCGCTCCGCAAGCTCACGATGACGGACATTCCTGATCGCGATAACGAAGACCATTTTCATCCTATGGTTGTTTACATCCGGGACAAACAGGGTATTCCAACCAGATCGATAAATCAAAAGGTCAGGAGTTGCATCGTCCCAAGGGGATGTCTCTTATCCCGGAGACAATGCAAAATCAACGAGCAATACCTTTAAGGCGGCTGAGCGCGATCAAATATGTATCGCGTGGCCTTCCACAGCCTCTGCCGCTTCCATCACCGCTTCATTCAAGGTTGGGTGCGCGTGGATGTTCGCCGCAATCGCGCTGACGGGCAGCCCGTTAGCCTGCGCCAGCGTCAGCTCGGGCAGCAGCTCGGCCGCGTCCGGGCCTACGATGGACGCGCCCAGCAGCAAATCGTTTTCGGCGTTGGCAATCAGCTTGACATAGCCGCCGTACTCGCCGTATCCCAGCGCTTTGCCATTCGCCTGGAAGGGAAACTTGCCCAGCTTCACGCTAAAACCCGCCTGGACAGCCTGCGCCTCGCTGTACCCGAAGGACGCCACCTGCGGCTGGCTGTACGTCGCGCGCGGAATCATGCGGTAATCCAGCTCGCGCGTGGGCAGTCCGGCTATACTTTCCGCGCACAGGATGCCCATGGTCGAGGCGGTATGCGCCAGCAGCAGCTTTCCGGTCAGGTCCCCGATGGCGCGCACGCCGGGAACGTTGGTGCGCATTTGCCCGTCTACCACCACAAAGCCGCGCTGGTCCAATCCGACGCCCAACGCTTCCAGACCCAGGTCGCTGGAATTGGGCTTAAACCCCACGGCGACCAAGGTCAGGTCTGTCTCCACGCTTTGCTCACCGACTTCGTTCGAAAGGCTAACGCGCGTGCCGCGGTCGATCTTTTCCACCCCGAGCACTTTGGTGCCGGCATGCACCTTCACGCCGCGCCTGGCAAAGGCTTTGGTCAGTTCAGCCGCCGCTTCTTCGTCTTCGGCGGGCAGAATGTGCGGCAGCATCTCCACCAGATGCACCTCCACCCCATACGCGCTCCAGATAGTGGCAAATTCCACGCCAACCGCGCCCCCACCAATGATGAGCGCTGATTTGGGCAGCCGCTCCAGCATAATTGCGCCGGCGTAATCCAGGATTTTTTCGCCGTCCGGTTCCATCCCGGGCACCACCGCAGGGTGCGCGCCAGTCGCGAGGATGATATTTTTCGCGCCGAGCGTCTGATTGCTGCCGTCGCTGGCCTCCACCCGCACTTCCGAGGCGCTGAGCAGAAAACCGCGTCCATTGAATACGCTGATGCCGTGTTTTTTCATCAGGAAGCCCACGCCCTTGATCAGGCGTTGGGAGACCTGCCGGCTGCGCTTGTATGCCGCGCTGTAATCCAGGCTCAGGTTGTCCATCCGGATGCCATAGCTTTCGGCGTTCGTTCGCAGCAGGTACGCCAGCTCTGCGTTGCGCAAGAGCGCCTTGGAGGGGATGCAACCAATGTTCAGGCAGACGCCGCCCAAAGCCTTCTGCTCCACCAACGCGGTCTTAAGACCTAATTGTGCCGACCGAATCGCGCTGACATACCCGCCCGGCCCCGCGCCAACCACAACGATATCAAAGTTTTCCATAACGCTCCTTCGCGCTTCCATTTCTAGTTAAAGGCAATTATACAGGCAGAAAAACCCACCGCCCGGCGCGTACAGCTTTCCAGGCGCTTACTTGCACCCGACCTGAAGGCATGCTAAACTTCTTTTGATAAGGAGAACCCCGCCATCGGGCTGTGTAATTGTGCCGCAAGACCTTGATTCCCTCCTTGCCCGTTTCCTTCCTACCAGCGCAGCCGCGGCTGTTTTTATCACTGCCAACAGCCGGATTGCTTCCTCTGTCCAGCCAAATCTGCGCCGATTTTGCGCGCGCATCCTCCGGTATCTCGAGACCCGTCAGCCGACAATCCCCGGTTCTGCGGGGGAGTACCATCTGATGGACCTGGACGGGCAGAAGTTGCTGTTGGTCAGCAGCCTGCTCAACCAATCCCTGCCGGTCAGCCTGCTCTTCCCCACCGATACCAGCTTTGACGCGATTCTGAACGCTTTTTCCACGCTGGAAGCGCTGCTGAACGTGCCTGAACTGCCAGAGCTGAACGACCTGAAGCCGCGCAAGAACAGCCCTTCCGCTGCCCAACGCTGGCAGGACGCGCTCTTTGAAACCCCGTCTGCCTGCCCAACCGAAGCAAACTTGCCAACCCAAGTGGAGAGCCAGCCAGACGCAGTCTCCGAGCCTGCTTCAGACGGCTGGAGGCTTATCTTCTGAACCACCGGGAGTCGCGCCGGCGTGCGAAGCATCGCCCCCTCTCCCACTCATACCTGCAGAACCGAGGTCACGATGCCTAAAATCCTTTACCTCCTGGACGGTCACGCGCTGGCTTACCGTTCCTACTTCGCGCTCACCGCTGGCGGCACTGCCCGCTGGGCCACCAGCACGGGTGAACCCACAGCTGGCGTGTTTGGCTTCGCCAGCACGCTGCTGCGCATTCTGGAACAGGAACAACCCGACTATCTTGCGGTCTCTTTCGATACCGGGCGCACTTTCCGCCACGACCTCTACACGGAATATAAGGGCACCCGCGCGAAAATGCCCGAAGACCTGCGCGGTCAGGTGGAGCGCATCCGCGAGATGGTGGATGCGTTCAATATCCCCCGCCTGGAAGTGGAAAACTACGAGGCGGACGACGTGATTGGCAGCCTGGCAGTGTGGGCTTCGCAAGAAGTAGGGCTGGGCGTCAAAATTATCACCGGCGACCGCGACCTGCTGCAACTGGTGACAAACCGCGTGGTGGTGTCTTTACCCAACAGCAAAACCAACGTAAACGAAGATTTTTTCCCCGAGGACGTGCAGCGCAAACTGGGCGTTTTGCCAGGGCAGGTGGTGGATTACAAAGCCCTGGTTGGGGACCCATCGGATAATATTCCCGGCGTAAAAGGCATCGGAGAGAAAACCGCCGTCAGTTTGCTGGAAAAGTACGGCAGCCTGGATAATATTTACGCGCACCTGGAAGAAATCAGCGGCCGCGCCGGCGCCGCGCTCTCCGCAGGCAAGCAAGATGCTTACCTCAGCCAGGACCTGGCGCGCATCCGCACCGACCTGAAGCTGCGTTTTGATCTGACGCAGGCGGAGTCCGACCGTTTCAATCCCGCCGCGGTGGAAGACCTCTTCCGACAGCTCGAATTCCGCACCCTCACCCAGCGCCTGCACAATCTGGTCAGGAAGCTGCGCCCCAGCCTGGAGCGCTCCGAGCAGCAGAGTCTGTTCGCGGATGCGCCGGCCCCGGCTGTGGAACTGGTCAGCAGCGGGGACTACACTACCGTGGTCGTGGATACCCCCGAGAAACTGCAGGCAGCCGCCGCGGAACTGGCGAAAGCAAGTTGTCTTTCCTTTGACACTGAAACCACCAGCACCGACCCAATGCTGGCAGAACTGGTCGGGATTTCACTGGCGGCGGACCCCTCCAAAGGGTACTATTTCCCCGTCGGGCACACGCGCGGCAAACAATTGGCGCGCGATGAAGTATTCCAGGCGCTGCAGCCCCTGCTGGAAAACCCGGACATCAGCAAGGTCGGGCACAACAGCAAGTACGACCTGATTTGTCTGGAGCAGGCTGGCTTTAGGGTGGCGCCGATTAGCTTCGATACCATGCTGGCCGAATGGCTGGTCAACCCCGTTTCGCGCAACCTGGGGCTCAAGAACCTGGTCTGGGTGCGCCTGGGCGCTGAAATGACGCACATCGAGGAGTTGATCGGCAGCGGGAAGAAACAACTGAGCATGGCGGAAGTCCCGATTGAAAAAGCCGCGCCCTACGCGGCAGCGGATGCCGTGATGACTCTGCGCCTGGTGGAGCCGCTCCAGGATGAACTGACATCGCACAAGGCAGACCGGTTGAACCGCGACCTGGAAGTGAAACTTATCCCGGTGCTGGCGGATATGGAGCAAAAGGGCATTCTGCTGGATGTGGGCATGTTCAAGGGCTTCGCGCAGGAGCTGAACGGACAAATCCAGCGCATCGAGGATTCCATCTACGCCCGGGTGGGCGAACCTTTTAATATCAACTCCACCCAGCAGCTTTCCGATGTACTCTTTAAGCGCCTGGGGCTGGAACCGCCGGACCGCTCACGCAAGACCAGCTCGGGCAAGCTTTCCACCGCCGCGGGCGTTTTGGAGGGGATGCGCGGGCAGCACCCGGTCATCGACGAAATCCTGGAATACCGCGAGCTTACCAAGCTGAAATCCACCTATGTGGACGCGCTCCCCCAACAGGTCAACCCCAAAACCGGCCGTATCCACACCTCGTTCAATCAGGCCGGCACCGTCACGGGGCGGATTGCCTCGCAGAACCCAAACCTGCAGAACATCCCCACCCGCACGGAACTCGGACGGCGGGTGCGGCAGGGTTTCATCGCCGCGCCGGGCACCATCCTGCTCTCAATCGATTATTCTCAGATTGAACTGCGCATCATGGCGCACATCTCGCAGGACGAAGCCATGCTGGAAGCCTTCCGCCAGGGGCAGGACATTCACGCCGCCACTGCCGCCGCGATTTACAACATTCCACTCGAGAAGGTGGCGAAGAACCAGCGCCGGCACGCCAAAGCCATCAACTTCGGCCTTATCTACGGCATGAGCGCGTTTGGCCTGACCCGCGCGACCGAGCTGACGTTGGCGGAAGCCGAAAACTACATCAAAGCCTACTTTGACCATTTCCCGAAGGTGAAAGCCTGGCTGGATAACACGCGCGTGCTGGCAGCTAAAAAAGGTTACGTGGAGACCCTGCTCGGCAGGCGGCGCTACTTCCCCAACCTGCAGACCGGCACGAATTACGCCATGCGCCAGCGAGAGGAGCGGGAAGCCATCAACGCGCCCATCCAGGGGACAGCGGCGGATATTATCAAGCTTGCCATGATCGCGCTGCCGGATACATTCGCGAAGGCGCGCCTGAAGGGCTGCATGCTGCTGCAGGTGCATGATGAATTGATTTTTGAGGTGCCGGAAATGGAAGTCGCGGAGACGATTGCCGCTGCCAAGAGCGTGATGGAACATACTATGCGCCTGGACGTTCCGCTACTGACGGAAGCGCGCACGGGCAGCACCTGGGGCGAATTGGAGCCCGTTAGCGATTCGGTGATTGAAGATTTACAGGAGGCTTAACTGCGCTGCGAACTCTTTTCCTTTTACGGTCACTGAATTTTAGCCGACAGCAAGGACAAGCGAGATGACTTGACCGATGGTTTCAAACAGGGAGGAGACCTGAAGGTCAAAAACCTTAAACGTTGTCATCCTGAACGCAGTGAAGGATCTTGTTTTTCCGGAAGAAGGCGCGGCAGTCTGCCCGTAAGCACGCAGGGAGACAAAATGCACTTTGGGCATCGGTTCGCCGCTTGCGATGACAAACTGGGCGCGGCAAACTCTTTATTAAACTAAACATAGGCGGAGGAGTGCCCGACAAGCCTACGCGCTTTTCAACCGGCGCGCAAGCGGCGCTCAGCAAAAGCCCATGGGCCGCGCTCTAACCCACCTCCCTACCCGACAAGCTGTTCGCGTAACTGCAATACCTGCCGACGGACGCGGTCGTCGGATTCAATCATATCCGCCACCTTATCGCAGGCGTACATGACGGTCGTATGGTCCCTTCCGCCCAGCTCCTCGCCAATCTTCG
>JBCFBH010000049.1:0-7180 GCA_038562595.1 Anaerolineaceae bacterium | reverse complement strand
ACGCCGCCCAACTCGCGCATCAGATACATCGCCACCTGACGCGGAAGCGCCACGTCTTTGGAGCGGTCTTTGCTCAGGATGCGGTCGCTGGAAATGCCAAAGAATTTTGAGACAGTGCTGATGACATCCTGGGGAACAAGAGCGCTGCGCTGCGGAAGAATATCGACCATCGCGTTATTGGCAAGCTGCAGGGTCAGCTTCTCGCCGCTCAGGTCCGCGTATGCCAACACCCGGTTCCAGGCGCCTTCCAACTCGCGAATGTTTGCCTGCACTTCGCGCGCAATCATTTCCATGATTTCGGTCGGCACTTCGCGGTTGCTTTTCTCGGCCTTCGTGCGCAGGATTGCCAGTCGGGTCTCATAATCCGGCGGCTGGATATCTACGGTCAGACCCCACTCAAAGCGCGAGCGCAGCCGTTCTTCCAGCGTGCTCATTGCCTTGGGCGCCCGGTCTGAGGTCATCACGATTTGTTTGTCCTGCCCGTGCAAGGTGTTGAATGTGTGGAAAAACTCTTCCTGCGTGGATTCTTTGCCGGAAATGAACTGGATATCGTCAATCAGCAGCAGGTCCACCTGGCGGTACTTCTCGCGGAAGGCGGCCGTGGTTTTGTTGCGGATGGCGTTCACCAGGTCATTGGTGAACTCCTCGGAGGATACGTACAGCACCTGCAGCCCTTGCTGCAGCACAGCATTGCCGATGGCGTGCAGGATATGCGTTTTGCCCAGTCCTACCCCGCCGTACAGGAACAGCGGATTGTAGGCGCGGGCAGGGTGCTCCGCCACCGCCAGGCTGGCGGCGTGTGCCAGGCGGTTGTTCGAGCCCACCACAAAGTTGTCGAAGCGGTATTTGGGAGCAAGGTGGGTTTCGAACACATCCCGGACGGATTCTTCGCGCACCGGAATCACCACCTGGTCAGATATCTGTTCGACCGTCTGGGCTGCCCAGACAGAAAAATGAATATCCACCGGCCGCGCCATCATCCCGCTCAGCTTGTTAATCAGGGTGGCTTTCAGGCGGCTTTCCAGCCAGTCGCAGGCATATGCGTTGGTAGCGCCCAGATAAAAGTCGCCGGCAGCCTCGTCAAACCGGATGAGCTGTGTCTGCTTCACCCAGGTATCGTAGGTGGCTTTAGAAAGCTCCATCTGCAATTGTCCTTGTGCTGCCTGCCAGGCTTGCTGTGCGTTCATGGCATATCTCCTGATGCCCCGCGGCTTTCGGGGGGAATTTTTTGACCGGAACAACGGTTTGATAAGCGAATCACGATTATCCCGATGACATAGATCCGCTTAAAGAACTTATCTCAGCTATTCTTCAGTTCGGTATGCCGATTCTAACACCCCCACACCCGCTGTTCAAGAAGTTTGAGCACACCCAGGCTTAAAACTTTGCAATTCTTTAAGATTCCCTAATCTTAAAATTTATCAGAGTCTCCAAAAAAATGCCCCGCAGGATGGCGCAAAAAAAGTGCCCCCAAATGCAAGGAGGAACATGGATTTACCCCCTCATATATAGGGGTTATAGGGATATTTTCTGAATTAATACCTGCAGTTAGGATAATTAATGCCCTCCAATCCCGGAAATACAGAACAGGGAGATTCCTGATAGTGATTCCTATCTGTGAATCAGCATCCGGGAGGATTATCGGCTACGCGCCGGACGCGCGATCTTCAGCGAGCATCATTTTTGCCGCCCTCCGCCCGATTTCCACCGCAAAATTGGTCCCGCGGTCCCAGGGGTAGACCTGACTCATGCTGGCGAAGTATACGCCGGGGACAGGCGTCTTGATGGGCGGGATGTTTTTGGAGTGATTCACCAGCGGGATAGGCTGAGCGTAAAGAGTCTTGGAAACCCACACCTTATTCACCCAATCCGGCTTGAATTCAGGGTTGATGCGCGTCAGATGCGGCAGCGCGTCCGCCAGGAGCTCCTCATCGCTCTTCTGGAAATTCGGATGATCTACTTCCAGATAATCGCCGATGTACAGGATATGGTCTCCGCCAAAATATTCCGGCTTGAGGAAGTTGGTGTGCTCCACCAGGGAAAGGAACGGGAAACCAACCTGCTTGGGGATGTTGTACCAATAGTAGCCCTGCGGGGAGAGCGCGTGCTTTAAAGAAAGCGTCATCACCACCGCGCCCATGCTTTTCAGGCTGAGCAGACCCGCCAGGTACTCCTCCGGCAGTCCGGGGGTGAGCCTGGCCATCATGCCCGGTGAAAGCGTGACCAGCACCTGGTCAAATTCCTGAGGCTCCCGGCTGGCAAAGCGCAGCAGCACTTTGCCGTTTTCGGACTGTTCAATGCTTTGGGCGCCGGTCTTGTAGACGATCTCAGCTCCAAGCTCCTCCAGGCGCGCCGCGAATTTATCCGCGAAGGTCTGGAAGCCGCCGATGAAAGTGCCCAGGCGGGTACTGCGGGAGTGCAGACGCGCCCACATCCAGGCCATATTCACCTGCCTGGCATAGCGCTCCCCGAACTTGCCAATCATCATCGGCTCCCACATGCTCTCGTAGACCTTGTTCCCGGCTTTCGCGCGCATCCAGGCGTCTGTGGTGGTCTTTTCAAGGTTTTGCCATCTATTGGTCAGGCGCAGGTACAGCCCAACCAGTCCAAAGCGGATTTTGTTGATGCCCCAACCCAACCCGGGATAGAGCAGCGCGGCGCTGATGGAATCGAAGGGATAGAACCTGCCCCGGTAATACATCACGCTGACGGGCTTAGGGAAGATGACCTGGTCGGACCAGCCCAGCTCGTCAATCAAACCGCGAATATACTTGTCGGTGGTGAACCAGTGGTGGTAGAAGCGCTCCACTGACCAATCCCAATGGGGTTCTTTGAATCCGGTCGCCAAACCGCCCGGGCGGTCGGAAGCCTCAAAGATGGTCACGGATTTCCCGGCCCGTACCAGGTCGTAAGCGGCGCTCAATCCGCCGATTCCGGCGCCAATCACCGCGATGTTCTGTGTGCGCGTTGTTTCTGTCATTGTTGCTCACTTCTCTCTTGCGCAGCAGACCGCGTCTCCCTGCTCGGGTCCGACTTGCCGTCATCCGCGTATTGCTTCTCTAATGCGCTTACATCCGTGCTGAGCGCAAAGCCCTCTCTCAGGAAAAACAGCGCGCCCAGGATTGTGATGGGCACCCACAATGCCGCCCGCAGCAGCAAAGTGTAGCCCAGCGCCAGCGCGGAACCGATGCCGAAAAGTTCCAGCATGGCTTTGCAGGCCGCGTCAAAGGTGCCCAGCCCGCCCGGCGCCGCCGGCACAAGCAGAACGAGGTTCACTACTCCGTTCAGCAGCATCAGCGTCATAAAGCTCAGGTCCATGCCCAACGCGCGCATCACGCCCCAATACAGACCGGTTTCACAGGTCCAGATGGCGATCGAGAGCAGCAATACTTTCAAGGTCTCGAGAGGAGAGCGCAGGCTGGAAAGTCCAGTGATGAAGCGCGCGACGATACCGCTCAGGGACGCGCGCAGCCGGGAGGGCACCAAGCGGTTGATGACCCAGCCGCTCAACTTTTGCGTTTGAACCGGAAAGAACACCATGCCAAGGAAGATGAGCAGCAGCAGCAGGAAAGCCACGCTGCCAATCACCGCGCCATTTTGGATGCTCCCGACCCACTCGGCGGCAGCTGGCATAGCGGTCAGTTGGCGCAGGTTCAGCAAGACCAAGCCCAGGATGACAATCGCGTCAAACAGGCGTTCTACCACGATGGTCGCCAGGCTGCCGGAGATATCCACCTGGTCCTTGGATTTGAGCAGAACCGAACGCAGCACCTCCCCGGCGCGGGCTGGGTAGACGTTGTTGCCCATATACCCAATGGCCACCACCGGGAAGAGGCGCCGGATTGGCAGACGCTTGAGCGGGTTCAGCAGCACCTGCCAACGCCAGGCGCGCAGCAGGACGCCGAAAAAGTAGAAAGCCAGCCCCAACAGCACCCAGGACCACTGCGCCTGCCGCAGGTACTGCCAAACCAGAGAAAAGTCTACTCTGCGGAAAGCCAGATAAAGAAATACCGCGCTGATTGCCACCCCAAGCCAGATATGCCAACGTTTTAGTTTCATAGTCCGATTTTACCATCCCTGACACGGGATGGATATTGGGTGTTTCATTCTGTATTCATTGCGAACATTCTTGCGCGTTCCTGCCAAAAGAGGCCCGCAAAGCGCCGCGGCAAGCCTGTGGAAGCGCGCTTTCAGCCGCGCATCGCTGGTATACTACAAGCGCAATGTCGGTACTTAGCGCCCAAAATCTCGGCAAATCCTTCGGTCCGGTCGATATCTTCGAGGGCCTTAGCTTCGCGATTCCCCGCCGCGCGCGCATCGCTATCGTTGGTCCCAACGGGGTTGGCAAAACCACCCTGCTGCGCATTCTGGCAGGTGTTGAGGAACCCTCGCGCGGCTCGGTGCAGCGCGCGCGCGGGCTAGGCATAGGCTACCTGCCGCAGGAAGCCGTGACCATCCGCGAAGGAACGCTGTGGTCATACTGTCTGATGGCCTTCGAAACTTTACTCTCCCAGGCGGACGAACTCAAAGCGCTTGAAAGCGATATGCAAGACCCCGATTGCCCGCCCGAAGTGCTGCAGCGCTATGGGACGGTGCTCTCGCGCTTCGAGCACGGCGGCGGCTACACCTACGCCAACCGCATCCAGCAGACCCTGGCTGGGCTGGGCTTCGCCGAAACGGATTACCAGCGCCCTCTCACGCAGCTTTCCGGCGGTCAGCGCACGCGCGCTGTGCTGGCGCGCCTGCTGCTGGACGAGCCCGACCTGCTGCTGCTGGATGAGCCCAGCAACCACCTCGACATCGCCGCGGTGGAATGGCTGGAAGCCTGGCTGCGCGATTGGAACGGCGCGGTGGTGATTGTCTCGCACGACCGCTACTTTCTGGACCAAACCGCCTCGCAGGTCTGGGAAATGACGCCTTCCTTGGAGATTTACCGCGGCAATTACACCGCCTATCTGACCCAACGGGAAGCGCGTTACACCCGCCGGCTGGCGGAATTTGAAGCCCAAAACGAGTACATCGAAAAGCAGGAGGATTACATCCGCCGCTTTTTAGGCACCCAGAACAACAATCAGGCGCGCGGCAGACAGCGCCGCCTGGAACGTCTGCTGGCGGATTCGCGCCTGAGCGCCCCCAAGGCTAATATCCGCCCGATGCGCCTCAGGCTCTCCCTGGCAGGACGCTCCGGCGATTTGGTGCTGCGCAGCTACGATTTACAGGTCGGCTATCACGACGAAGGACGCCCGCTTTTCCACGCCCCGGACCTTACCCTCAAGCGCGGGGAGTGCGTAGCCATCATCGGGCCCAACGGCGCGGGCAAAACCACCTTCCTGAAAACTATCCTCAACCAAATTCCCCCTTATGCGGGGCGGATTGAACTCGGCGCCAGCCTGAAAGTCGGGTATTTTGCCCAGGCGCACGAAGGGTTGAACCCTGAACTGACCCTGATAGAGGAAATTAACCGCGTTGCCCCGGCTATGCTGCCGGCTGAAGCGCGCAACTACCTGGCGAAATACGGCTTTACCGGCGAGGAAGTATTTTCGCGTGTCCAAACGCTTTCCGGTGGGGAGCGCGGCCGCCTGGCGCTGGCGAAGCTGGCGCTGACCGACGCCAACCTGCTCCTGCTGGACGAGCCCACCAACCACCTCGACCTTCCCACCCAGGAAGTCCTCCAGACCGTTCTGGCGGATTACCCCGGCACCATCCTGTTGGTCTCGCACGACCGCTACCTGATTGACGCGCTTGCCAGCCAAATCTGGGAAATGGACCCGTCTGCCAGCACGCTCAAAGTTTTTACCGGCACCTATTCAGAATACAAAATCGCCCAGGCTTTCCCTCTGCCGCCCGCGCAAGGACCAGCCTCTGCCGTTCCGGATCCCAGCATCGCGCCCGTGGAAGCCGAAGCTCCCGCGCGAAGAACGCTCAGCCGCAACCAGCGCCAGCAGGTCCAAAAGAAGCTGGACGCGCTGGAAGCCCGCATCCGCGCACTGGAAGCCGAGAGCGCCGTGCAAGAGGCGCAGCTTGCCAATCCCCCCGCCGACCCCCGAAAAACGGCTCTGCTGGCGGAGAGCTACAACAAGCTTAGAGCAGAGTTGGAACCCCTGCTCTCCGAATGGGAAGAGCTGGCCATTTCCCTGCAGGAGGACGCGCTATGAGCAGCCAGCAGCTGCCCGGCGCGCGGGAAGTGAATGCTGAACCGCAAATTCTGCCGGCGAACCTGGGCGACCTGGCCGCGGAACGCCGCCTGGAGAAGGCTTGCTTCCCACGCGAAGACATCTGGCCGCTGGTGGAATCGCTGTGGGTGCTCATCAAACCCGGCACTGTGCGCCTGAAGATTGTGAGCTCGGGAGAGATGATTGGATTCCTCTCCGGATATGTGCAATCTCGGGGAGAGCTTGGTTGGATCTCCTCCATCGGAATTACGCCAGCCTGGCAAGGGCACGGATTGGGAGCCCGCTTGCTGGCATCCGGTGAAAGCGCTCTCGGCACGCCGCTTGTCCGGCTGACTGTGCGCGCGTCGAACGCGCGCGCTATCCACCTTTATGTGCGCGCCGGCTACCGGCAAATCAAAACGATACGCGGGTATTACGTGGGTGGTGAGGATGGACTGGTCTTCGAGAAAGAAACCAGACTCAGCCAGGCGCTCTGAAACCCGCATCCCCCACAAGTTTCCCGACCCATTCGAGAAATCATTTCCGCGCCAAAAGAACCTTTTGTCTGCCAAATTCGCAATTCCTGCAAAGCAAAGCGTCCGTCTTTCACTATAATAGGGCTATGCTTACGACCGACCAAGACCCAGCCGACCTCCTTGCCGTCCAGCGCATGCAAGACTGCATTGAGGAAAACCTGAAGGAACCTATCACCTTGCGCGGCCTGGCGGATGCCGCCGGTTACTCCCCTTTCCACGCCGCCCGCCGGAACCAATAAGAGTTCCGGCGCGTTTTTTTAACAATTTCCTGAGGATACTGTTTCACTTTTCGTTAGATTTAGAAGAAGTTATTGATCGAGAGGCTGTCATTGAGTTGACGCTTCAGCAATTGTACCCAAGGTTCTGAAGCGGAGGTACCTGAAAAAGCTGGAATTGAATAGGTTGTTGAGTTCCATTTTGGAGCAGAGCGTTTGACAGGTCTGTTCACTAATTGAGACTTCGGTTTTGCAAGGGGAAGATAGAGGAAAGCGC